>JBDSAQ010000017.1:0-12249 GCA_039922095.1 Ginsengibacter sp.
TGTCAGACATTTTGAGCCAAAGCATTTTAAAGATTTGTAAAATTGGATTTATGCTAATTTAGAGTGTAAGTGTGCCTCGCGGTTTCACCGTAAAGTTTTTTTTGTGATAGGTAATGCGGTGAAACCCCTGATAGGACATAGCAATTACGTCAACTTTGATGCCACTGCCCGTCAGTAGTAACAGCGTATCAACTCCCATCTGTTTTTTTTCTTAGCCATTGCTCAATTCCTTTTAAAGGCATGGCATTCCAGGTCATATCTTTTGTTAGCCCTCCTTTGCGTGCTGCTGATACGCCCCATCTTATATTTTCAATCTCCCCAATGCTATGTGCATCCGGGTTTATAGAGATCATAACGCCTTTGCTTAATGCATAAGGTATGTGGCTCCAATCCATATCAAGCCTGTAAGGATTGGCATTTATCTCAATAACAACATTATTGGCTGCGCACGCATCAATAACTTTTGTAAAATTTACAGGATAACCCGGGCGTATTAATAATTGCCTCCCCGTCATATGGCCTAAGATGGTAGTGTAAGGGTTTTCAATTGCTTTTATCAGGCGCTTTGTTGCTTTTTCTTCATTCATTTTAAGAGACTGGTGAACCGAAATAATTACAAGGTCAAAGAGTTGCAGAATGTCGCTGCTATAATCCAGTTCTCCCGGAATCAGTATATCGCATTCAATGCTTTTAAAAATGCGGAAAGGAGCAAGCATCTTATTAAGCTTATCAATCTCTTCAAGTTGCTTAAGTACTTTATCTTCTTTGAGCCCGCCGGCATAGTGAGCGTTTTTTGAATGATCGGAAATCACAACATATTCATAACCCCGGTGGCTGCATGCTTTTACAAAATCAGGAAGCTTGTCAATTCCATCGCTCCAATCAGTATGGTTGTGAACAACACCTTTAATATCTTCCAGAGTAATAAGACTGCCCGCTTTTTTTGTAAAATTCCATTCTGCCACATCTTCCCTCATTTCAGGAGGAATGTAGTGAAGCCCCGCCTCTTTGTAAATGTCCTCTTCGGAAGTGCAGACGGCTTTACTGCTTATTTTATCCAATACTTTTTTTACATGGCCTTCATTGCCTGTACGTTTAAAAAGTTCAGAATAAAAGAGTTTTTTAGCCGTATGATAAATACTAACTGGTATTTCATCAAGTGTATGCCCGGTTGTTTGTTCTTTATTGGAAGATTGAATAACCATAATGCTGCGAAGCTCTTTGTCATTATGTTTCTCTGCCGGTATTACAGTAATTATTTCGATACCTGCAACAGTAGTTGCCTGTCTTCTTACTTCGCCGCAGAGGCTGAGCTGTTTTGTTTTAAATACCTGCTGCAGTTTTTGTACAAGAGCTTCAGCTATATCTGCTACAGTTGCATAATGAAAACGATCTTCGTTACTGCGGTATGCCTCAATAGCCTTTATAATATTTTGCTGGGTCTTGGCGCCAAAGCCTGCTATCCGGGATATTTTATCATTCTTACATGCTTCAAGTAAAGCGTCTATACCATCAATACCAGCAGTTTTCGATAACAGGGAAAGTTTTTTTCCGCCAAGCCCGTGAATGCGCATCATTTCAAATAACCCCGACGGCGTTAGTTGTATTAATTCATCCAGAGCCCCGATGCTTTCATTGCTTTTTAATCCGCCAATAATGCCAGTAATTTCAGGACGAAAAACTTTTGCTAATTCTTCTTTGCTTAGTAGTATTACAGGCTCATTCATATTTCTTAAACGATAGGCTGCACCGGATAGCGATGAAGACAAGCGTTCGCCTGTATTGTGTAGCAGTAAAAGTTCTGCATAGAGACTGATAGCAAGGTGCCTGCAGGTTTTACATTGATAGACAGGTACGAGATGATCTTTTTTGTGGTATACTATATTCACTGGGAAAAAATATTTATTAATCCGGAAAAACAGGACATGGTAATAAGCTATAGGATACTAAAAGATAATACAGAAAAAAAGCAGGGAACTATAACAGTTGCTGACCCTTCGAGGCCGCAAAGTTTAAAATTTTTGCAGTCAGTAAAAAAGATGACATGGAATTACCTGGGAGAGTATGACAATATTATTAAAGCAATGAGTAAAGAATTTGTAGATAAATTGTTGCTGAAGATGTAGATAATTTTTTCTGCACTATCACGAAATATTTTGAGCAGAACTGCATCATAGTTTACTGTTCAACCCCATTCCCGGGTTCCTGTCCCCATGAACCATTATAATGATAGCTTATCATTATAAATCAACTCACCTCTCCAATGTGGTTTAGAAACCCATCAATGGGTATCGGGATCGATGGCTATTGCATCCCATAGCCATTGAATCATCAACATAGTTAATAAAACTTTGTGGAGGATTAATAATAATGCCTGCTCTTCCATAATTTCCAATGATCGGCATCTGGATTGTTGCGCCTCCGACTGACTCGTCGGGCAAGGATGTAATTCGCTTCTGTTTAAGGAATTCTTTATTAATAATTCTAATAGCAATGAATCTGGTCGCTAAAATTCGTATCCGATAGCTATCGGACTCTTGTTAGTTGGGGAAACAAAACTACTCCCGTGTTTGCAATAGGCGCAGTTAACAATATATTTACAGGATCAATAATTATTTATGATCATGAAAAAAGTATTCATCCTGGCAATAGGGCTGTGCATAATCCATCACAGTTTTGCCCAGGAAGCAGCCGGCCGGATAGACACATTGATAAATGCTTATGCAAAATTGTACCTGTTCAACGGATCGACACTGGTAGCAAAGAACGGTGCGGTGTTATTGAGCAAAGGATATGGTTATCGCAATGTCGGTGATAAAGTTTTGAATAGTGATCAAACGGTTTTCCAGTTAGGCTCCATTACCAAACAATTCACTTCAGCGGTGATCCTTAAACTGCAGGTAGAAAATAAGCTGTGGGTATCGGATAAGCTCAGTAAATATTTTCCCGGTTATCCTAAGGGGGATAGTATTACCATACAACATTTATTAACCCATACTTCAGGAATATATAATTATACCGATGATCAAAATTTTATGGCAAATGAGATTACCAAACCTGCTAACCGTGAAAGGATGATGTCTCTATTTAAAGATAAGCCGCTGGATTTTTCGCCGGGTACGTCCTGGAATTATTCTAACAGTGGCTACTTTCTTCTGGGATATATTATTGAAGAAGTAACAAAGGAACCCTACTGGGAGGCCGTACGCAGGTATATATTTACGCCGATACACATGACGCACAGCGGGTTTGATTTTAATCACTTAATAAGTAAGAACAAAGCCTTGGGATATCTTAAACTAAATGACAAAGAAGCTATATCTGCGCCCATTGTGGATTCCACTGTCTCCTTTTCTGCCGGTGCTGTTTATTCCACTACCAGCGACCTGTTTAAGTGGCACCAGGCATTAGAGCATTACACCGTCTTATCAAAAAACCAGCAGGAAGCAGCTTACACTCCTGTAAAAAATAGTTATGGCTACGGGTGGCTGATAGATAGTATAGAAGGAAAAAGAAGAGTGGGTCATGGCGGCGGCATACCTGGTTTTGTTACTAACCTGTCCCGTGTTCCGGAAGATGATGTGTGTATCATACTCCTGAGTAATGCTTCTGACCAAACAATTAATGAGATTACCAATAGCATTTACGCCATTCTTTATAACAAAGAATATCAATTACCAAAAGAAAGGAAAGTTATAATGCTGCCGGAAGAAACATTGAAACAATATGAGGGGGAGTATCAGATACAACCCGGCTTTACTGTAGTAATGCGTGTGAAAGATGGTGAACTGGCGGCCACTCCAACCGGGCAAGCCATAAAGACCCTTCATGCAGAGAAAGAAGATTTTTTCTTTGAAAAGGAGGAAGATGTACGGGTGGAATTTACAAGAGATGATAAGAAGGAAGTGGATGGTTTTATTCTTCGCCAGGGTAATGGACAAATAAAATGTAAGAAAATAAAATAAGCGCATAGGATCCCTTAAGGCTCACACAGATGTTACTTATGGTGATTTTATTCTCCCCATAACCTTGTTAACGCAGTTCCAATGGCGCTTTCATAACAACAACCTTTCTTTGGCACCGTCTTTGAAATGGTTGCATGTATTATTAATCTAAAATTCATTATATGAATTACTCAAAATTTAAATCAGGTTCCTTAGCCATTTTTATATCAGCAATGTGCTTTACCGCATGTGACGATTCGTCCACTTCTTCTTCAGAAACTTCATCAGTTTCGTCTGCAGGTACCGATACAACTTTATCATCCCCAATAGCTATGGATACCACTGCTAATGCAATGAAAGATACATCAGCAATGATGGATACATTAATGGCAAACAGGTCTGCAACTTCTGCAACACCATCAAAGAAAAAGATAAAAGTATCAATTGAAAACATGGCTGCAACTAAACATTTAAAGTTTACAATGGATAAAGCAGGTGTGTACGATTTTTCGGAAGTGATGCCGGCGTTCAAGAGCGGATCATCTGATATAGAAGATTATATTAATGATCATATCGAGTATCCTCAGCCCGCTATTGATGATAGCAAAGAAGGAAAAGTAATAGTAAACTTTGTAGTAGATGAAAATGGTAAGATCACAAATGCCCATACTACCGGAGGGAAGTTAGGCGAAGGGTTGGACGAAGAGGCTGTTCGTGTGGTATCTGGTATGCCAGCATGGACACCAGGTAAAGTAAAGGGCAAACCGGTTAAAGTAAGTATGTCGTTACCGATTTCATTTAAGATAGAAGAGTAAGCATTTATTTGCAGGCAATGGTAGATTTTACATGTAATACCGCAAACAATTACATTTCCTGCAAATACTTACGTACGAAACGGATAGCCATGGAACCTTCTCCCACGGCTGAAGAAATACCCGTCATTGCACCGAACCGTACATCGCCTGAAGCAAAAATTCCAGGTACACTTGTTTCAGACATGTACGGTTCTCTTCTTAATTTCCAAAGTTTTTGAAATGATTTGTCCTTCAACAGATCGCTTCCACTGAGGATGAATCCCTTCTCATCTTTCAGTACAATATCATTAAGCCAGGCTGTGCAGGGATTTGTGCCTATATATACAAACAGCGCCTTTGCGGGCACTGTTTTTTCTTCACCTGTATTTGCATTTTTGAGGGTTATGTTTTCTAAAACAGATGCGCCGTCACAGAAAATCACATCTGTATTTACAACTATTTTTATATTGGGTGTACGGTTTACGTTTTCCACAAGATAATTTGCGGCTGTTTGTGAAAGTGCTTCACGCCTGATAACGATGTTAACTTCTCCTGCAAACTTGCTCAGGTACATCGCAGCCTGGCAAGCAGAATTTCCTCCACCCGCAATGTAAATAATTTCATTGCGGCAGGCATGTGCTTCCACAGATGCAGAGCCATAGTAAACACCAGCGCCTGAAAATTTTTCCAGGCCCGGGATGTCAAGTGTTTTATAAGCCACACCTGTTGCAATTACAATGGCCTTACTATGCACCTCAGAACCATCCATTAATTCTGTGATTTTATATCCATCCTTCACAGTTATATTTTTTACTTCCTGTGGCGTAAGAATTTCTGTTCCGAAGCGAAGCGTTTGTGTAATTGCCCTTCGGGATAACTCTGCCCCCGAAAGCCCGTTTGGGAAGCCAAGATAATTTTCAATACGGGCACTGCTGCTTGCCTGTCCGCCGGGGTTACTCCTTTCAATTAGTAGTGTCTTTAGTCCTTCGCATGAGCCATATACAGAAGAGGCAAGCCCTGCAGGGCCTGCACCTATAATAAGTACATCGTATATTTCTTTGGTTGCCTTTTGTTTAAGCCCTACACCGGAAGCAAGATCACGCAATGAAGGATCTTTCATGAACGAACCGTCTTTCAATACTACCAATGGCATATCAGATATTGAAGCATCGGCGCTGATCATGTATTTTTCTGCTTCTTCGTTATTTTCAACATCCATCCAGGTATATGGAACCAGATTGCCTGAAAGAAATTCTTTGAGCCTGTGCGACTTAGGCGACCATTGAAAGCCAATTATCCGGGTGGCTTCAAGATCTGGTTTATACAATGCCTGCCACTCATCAAGAAGATCATTTACAACCGGGAAAAGTTTTTCTTCCGGCGGATGCCATGGTTTTAATAAATAATAATCAAGCTTCACATTATTGATCGCATTTATGGCGGCATCAATGTCGGTGTAGGCGGTCAGCAAAATTTTCTTTGCATCAGGAAAAATCTCATTTGCCTTTTCAAGAAAATCAATTCCTTCCATTTCAGGCATCCGCTGATCAGAAATAAATAAGGCTACCTCTTCATTCTTCAGCTTTAATTCTTTAATAACATCAAGGGCTTCAATAGCTGATTCAGTTGCGGCTACTTTATATTCATCACGGTACTCACTCCTTATGTCCCGTTGTATTGCCCGCAACACCTGTGTGTCGTCATCAGTAATAATAATGTAAGGAAGTTTCATTTTATATCTTTTATAAATTGCTCAAATTAATTTGATGATGCTTGTTGCACATACGGGATACAAACTGTAAACTCGGTTCTTCCGGGTTCAGAGGTAACTTTTATATCACCCTTGTGCCGTTTAACAATCCTGTTTACAATATCAAGCCCAATCCCTGTTCCTTCTCCAACTTTTTTGGTAGTGAAGAAGGGGTCAAAAATACGTGATATGATTTCCTTTGAAATTCCTTTGCCATTATCAGTTATTGAAACCATTATATTTTTATCATCACAGGATGTTTCAATAGTAAGGGATCCGTTCTTTTCAAGGGCGAAGATGGCATTATCAATCAAATTTGTCCAAACCTGGTTAAGCTCTCCCCCATAAGCGGGAACGGGGGGCATGTTGTGACAAAACTTTTTATTTATTTCAATATTTTTTTCACGGAGTTTAAATCCTAAAAGCGTGAGTGTATTTTCAATATCCTGGTGAATGTTGGTAGGTTCCAGATCATTGGTCCTATCCATGTGCACATGACTTTTAATGGAGCCCACCAAATTAGAGATACGGCCGGAGGCATTGGCAAGATCTGTAATAATTTTCCGGGAGCTTAATAAGTTTTCAAGCCATGGAATCAATTGGATAAAGGCTTCTTTCCCTAAATTCTTGCAAATGTTTTCAAGTTCTTCTGTTGAAAACCCATACTCTGAAAATGTTTCTGCCGTTTCTCTTTGCGTTAACCCGTTACTTTGCAGCCATTCCTCAATCTCGTCTTCTTTTTGCATGCGCTGTAGTGTTGTCAGTTTAATTTTTTGTTTAGGCTCATCTTCTTTTTTCTTAACCAGCGTGCGAATGTTTTGCATATACTGCGGAGTTATATTACACTCAAGCAATTTTTCTGTAAGCTCATAATTGCGGTCTAATCTTTTGGTGAGTTCACCTGATATCCCATTAATAGCTGCTGCCGGATTATTGAGTTCATGGGCTATGCCGGCAGCAAGATTACCAAGAGCATTTACTTTTTCATGCTGCAATTGTGTTGTGGCAAATGCTTTCGCTCTTTCGGTCATGTAACCAATAAGCTTTTGAATAAAATCCGGGTTCAGCAATTCAAGTTCAGCAAAATGCTTTTTGTTGATGCGAAGCAATTTCAGTTCTCCCAAAGCATATGAATATCCCGGGTAAGTTTTCATTCTTGAATAAGGCATAAGTCCGCCAACGCCGCCCGTAACATTATTATTCTCGAAAGTAAAATAGTAAACCTGGCGTCCGTTTATATACATGTAAAAAGCAACTTTGCCGGCCAGCGAGATCCACATAATTTCAGCCGGCTCACCGTATTTGGCTACGATGTCTCCATCTGCATATTCATGATATTCCGAATGCTCCAATATCCATTGGAGATGTGCATCTGGCAAGTCGCTTAAGGCTATAACTTTTTTTAGATCCTCAATTGTTACAGTTTCCATTATTTATAATTTAAAGACATAAGGCATGATGCGAAAATAATATTTTAAAATAATTTCTTAATTAATGATACACAATTATCAATTGGAAGTATGCCCAACTACTACCGAAATGTTTTCACAGCTTAAATTAACTGGGAATATTGCTTCAATGTAATAGCAGTCTCTTTAGTGAAAGTAGTGTACGTAAAAATGTGTCTCAAGTTAAAAGGTAAATAGATTTACTTTGGTTTGCAAATGGGCCACCTTCTTGTTAAATACCCAAAACCTTGAATGAGTAAATCCGGAATAATGATAGCACAACTATTTTTGTATCTAACCGGTGTAAAAAAAATATTTAATTCTGCAAAGTATCCTTTCTATTCCCGTTTCAAATCAGGACTATTTAAGGGAAGTGCAAAAGCAGAAATGATGGTGTTGGTTAAATGTACACTACCCAATATGGGTATGGATAAACAGGTAAAGGTAATTTTGAAACAAGCTGGGTTGTTGGCAGATTTGTTAGATGCTAAATAATTACCTAAATTAAAACATTCTTATGTTAGGGGAATTATTAAACAAAGCAAACACCGGTAGACAGTCGTATTTACTAATCTCTTTCAGAAAATGAAATCATATTTAGAAAATTTATCAAAAATATTTGCGGTATGCGGAACTCTTTTTATTTTATTTGGATTGCTTGTGGCAAATTTTTATTACAGTGCATTTAACATTGATATCTTTTCTTTTATTGAATTCAGTGAGGCAATAATGCTTTTTCTTAACGACATTATTCCATTAATTGTTATAATCAGTATCATTACTGTCCTTATGGGGATATACATGTCTGAAGGAGGTAAAATTGATGAGAGAAAGCCCATCCATATTTTTTTATTTTTTATTCCTTTTCTTTTTATAGGCCTGGATTTTCTGATCAAATACTATATAAAAGACCATAAATTTCTTAATATCACCTGGTATTCTTACTGGTTACCTTTTATAAAAATCATTTACATATTTGTGAATGCCCGGCTTTTTATGAGCAGGAAATATAATAGCTTTATCCTGTTTCATACAATCGGAATTTTTATTGTCGGGCTAATATGTACATCTCAAATTAAAATTATTAAAACACTAAAAAATAATAATCAACAAATTGAAATTATACTAAAAGATCACTCCATCATAAAAAGCGATTCCACTAATTTATTTCTCGGAAAAACAAAAAACTACTTTATCTTTTTTAATACACTTACAAGGGAATCGAGCTTTCAGCCAACAGGATCAGTTGAAAAAGTTTCTATTAAAAATTTATAAATGAAAGCATTTCCCTTAATGCTGAAGCTGAGTTTAATTAGTTTAATAAAATAAATAACCAGTATGAAAAATTATTTAAGTGCTTTTTTTCTATGTTTCTCCCTTTATTCTTTTGCGCAGTCACAAAAGTTTAATGGCCTCGATATGAACATGGGAAATCTCTCTGTGTTATCAGATGCGAAGACACGTTCGATAAGCCCTGAAAATTATAATGGAGCAAAGGGCATGGGTGGAATGGCTGATCCTAAAACTGACAGTGGTAAACGCAATGTTGCCAATGCCTGGGCTGCCGCCAGGGACCTGGGTAAGGGCTGGAAAGTGAATCCTTTTATAGAGATTGCGGGTGGGGAAACGATGACGATTGCTGAGATAGAAGGTGCCGGCGCCATCCAGCATATCTGGATGACCCCAACGGGTAACTGGCGTTTTTCAATACTCCGCTTTTACTGGGATGGAGAAACCACACCTTCAGTTGAAGTGCCGGTGGGTGATTTTTTTGGAATGGGGTTTAATGAATTTGCACAGCTTAATTCTTTAGCAGTAACTGTGAATCCGGGAAGCGCTTTTAATTGCTATTGGCAGATGCCTTTTAGAAAAAGTTGTAAGATCACTATGGAAAACCTTAACAAAAAAGACCCTATGAGGTTGTATTACCAGATTGATTATACATTGACAGATGTGGGTGAAGATAAAGGATATTTTCATGCACAATTCCGCCGCTCTAACCCTACAAACGGGTCGCTGCACACTTTGATTGATGGCATAAAAGGCAAGGGTCATTATGTAGGAACTTACATTGCCTGGAATGTAAATAATAACGCCTGGTGGGGCGAAGGTGAAATAAAATTTTATATGGATGGGGATACACAATATCCTACTATCAATGGTACAGGAACGGAAGATTATTTTTGCGGATCGTACAATTTTGAAAACCAGAAAACCAAACAATACCAGGAATTTTCAACAGCATATGCAGGGCTGCACCAGGTAATTCGTCCAAATGGTTTATACTTGTCCCAGCAGGGTTTCGGCATGTATCGCTGGCACATTTTGGATCCTGTGAGGTTTGAAAAAGATCTTAAGATAACCATTCAGGATTTGGGCTGGCGGCATGATGGGCGATATTATCCTCAAAAATCTGATATAGCTTCAGTTGTATATTGGTATCAGCGTGAGCCCCATGCTCCCTTCCAAAAGCTTCCTTCAAAAGATGATCTTGAAGTCCCTAAGTGGTGACCTTGCTATACAACATAAAATTATACTTTACAAATAGGCATCTTCAAATATCCCTGCTGCTATACAGTTATGGTGAGGCTGGTAACATATTTCTGATAGCACTGATTTTCCATACTTTGTTATCAGAAAGAACAATAAAAGTGCTCCACATTTTTCGGGTGATGCCTTCCTTGTTTTGTATTTCATATTTACAATCAACGATGGCACTCATAGAATTGAGCATTCGTATTTTTTCAATATGGAGAGTTCTTGTTCCAGGGCTGTTAGTGGAGCTTTTCAACATACCCTCCACTGCAGCCCTAATACTATTTCTCCACTCACCGGTAGAAACTAATTGATCCACATCTGTGGTTAAGATAGTTTTCAGCAATACCGTATCTCTTTTTTCCCTGGCTTCAGAATATTGATCAATCAAGGAAGCAATAGCTTTTCGCTGATCGTCATCAGGCATGCTGTTCTGGGCATATAAAAATAATACTCCGCTTAAATTTAATAAGAGGAGTAAGAGAATATTTTTCATGATCTTATTTTTTTAATTCGCAACAACATTAGAGCAAAGGTATTCGCCGGGTTTCAATTTGCTTTCTATCAGCAAGGGTATTACCTGGTTCAACTCAGGGTCTTATCACGTGTAATTTATTTGAATACTTGAAAATAGTTCTTTGGTAGACATATCCAGAATTACTTATCGCAGACCCCGGATGTTTAAATAGGTTCTATTAAATTTTATTTTTTACCTTCATTAATAAATAAAAAGAAGCTTGCATCTCCATCTAAAAATTCATTTTTCACAACGTAATATTATATAAATTGACATCAAGAAGAAATTTTTTACAAAATTCTGCGTCAATTGCAGGCGGCAGTTTGTTATTATCTGCTTTAAATAATCCGGCTTTTGCCATTTTTAAAAATAGGGTTGCACCCAGCGACCAGCTGAATATTGGGCTTATTGGCACAAAGGGAATGGGTTGGGCAGATCTTACCGCAGCTTTAAAAATCCCGGGTGTAAACCTGGTTGCTTTATGTGATGTAGATAAAAATGTATTGGACGCAAGAATGGGCGATTTAAGTAAATTAAATGTTGATGCTTCAAAAGTAAAGACTTATGGAGATTACCGCCGGTTGCTTGATCGCAAGGATATAGATGCAGTAATTATAGCCACACCTGATCATTGGCATGCTTTAATTATGATGCATGCCTGTGCCGCCGGTAAGGATGTTTATGTAGAAAAACCGGTAGGCAATTCTATTGGGGAATGCAGAGCGATGGTAAATGCGCAACAGCATTATAAAAAAGTTGTTCAGGCAGGGCAATGGCAACGCAGCCAGCAACATTTTAAGGATGCTGTTGATTTTGTGCAAAGCGGTACGTTGGGAAATATAAGAACTGTAAAAGTATGGTGCTACCAGGGATGGATGAAACCCGGGCCCGTTGTCCCTGATACACTGCCACCACAGGGTGTGGATTATAACTCATGGTTAGGCCCTGCACCAAAAAGATCTTTTAATGCAAGTCGTTTTCATTTTAATTTCAGGTGGTTTTGGGACTACGCAGGAGGCTTAATGACTGATTGGGGGGTACATTTATTAGATTATGGATTATTAGGAATGAAGTCGCCTATCCCCAAATCAGTATCTGCATTAGGAGGAAGGTTTGCCTATCCTGATTTATATGAAGAAACACCTGACACCCTTACAACCCTTTACGAATTTGATGGATTTAATATGGTTTGGGATTCTGCTATGGGAATAGATAATGGCTCTTATGATCGTGATCATGGTATTGCCTATATTGGTAATAA
>JBDSAQ010000018.1:0-6719 GCA_039922095.1 Ginsengibacter sp.
GAAGTTTGCGGATAAAACCTACTGTATCACTTAACAAAAAAGGCGTTTGTTCAAAAACCACTTTACGTGTGGTAGTATCAAGGGTAGCAAATAATTTATTTTCAGCAAATACTTCGCTCTTGCTAAGCAAGTTCATCAGGGTTGATTTACCAACGTTGGTATAGCCTACCAGTGCAACTCTTATAAATTCACCACGATCTTTACGCTGGGTGAATGCCTGCTTATCTATTTCGCTTAACCGCTTGCGAAGAAGCGATATTTTATCCTTAACTATCCGCCTGTCTGTTTCAATTTCTGTTTCTCCCGGGCCCCTGCTTCCTATGCCACCTCCCTGCCTTTCAAGATGGCTCCACATGCCCTTGAGCCTTGGTAAAATGTATTGATACTGTGCAAGCTCAACCTGCACTTTTGCCTGGGCGGTTTTTGCACGTGCTGCAAAAATATCAAGAATAAGATCAGACCTGTCAATGGTTTTAACGTGAATCTCTTTTTCAATGTTACTGATCTGCGACCCGCTAAGCTCATCATCAAAAATAGCCAGTTCAATATCCCGGGTGCTTATAAAAAATTTTATTTCTTCAAGCTTTCCCTTGCCTACAAATGTTTTGCTATCAGGGTGAGCAAGCTTTTGAGTAAACCGTTTAACGGCTATAGCGCCAGCGGTTTCGGCCAAAAATGATAATTCATCTAAATATTCATTTAATAATTCTTCGCTCTGGCCTTGCTGAACTACGCCTACCAATACTGCTTTTATACCGGTTGCTATTGCTTGTTGTTTTTCTATCAATTAAAATAAATTTATGTAAAAATAAGTACTCGAATCTGTTACCTAAATAAAAAAGCGAATCCAAAAAGAATCCGCTCTAAAAAATATTTGAAATTATTTTATAATCCGCTAAGGGTAATACCCACCTGGTAAAGTTTCATATCTGCACCAAATCCATCTTTTAAAATATTATTTACCTGGTAAGCGCCAAAGAAAGAAAAAATTCCATAACCAATTCTGGCAGTTGCCATAAGGCGTGTACCGGTGAAATATCTTTTGCTGTTTTCTTTTTGTGTGTACGCATTAACTGACCTGTTATTTTTATCCTGAAGACCTTTACCTTTTGTATGAAGATTTATTAATGTGCCAACCTTAGCCCCCAGCGCCAGCTTCCAGCCACCGGAAGGCTTTGAAGAGAACCTTAATTCTACAGGCACCTCCAGGTAAGACATAGAAAGCTTATACTTTTTAAAATGATTTGTTGAGTCAACAGCAGTAAAGGGGATTTTTGCAGAAGATGACTTTACATCTACATTCATTTTTTTAAAAACCATATTGCTGCTTCCCACACCTATGCCCAACCCAACGCTGAATCTTGAATCTCCATTAAAGGGCTTATTAGTCATTATATAAATATTAAGTCCCCTGGAAAATCCGTTTTGATGACTGCTGATACTATCCGGCATACCCGTCCAGTGATCGGAGGATAGCTGGATCATAAAATGATCACCAGGCCTGTCAGTAAAATCAGTTCTTGTTGATGGGGTATGAAGAACGGTGTCTTCCTGGGCAAATAATGTGGCAAATGATAAACAGGTAAGAATGGTAAATACAATTTTCTTCATACAATTTTTTGAGTGTGGCAAAAATATTTGTTAACGGGTTAATGAAAGGTTAAAAGAGTAGGTGTTTAATGAGTGCAAATATACTGTTAGAACTAAGATGAGGATTATGATCTGTATGTGTTTTGATATGTTTATATTAATTGCTCCGCTTTATGATTAAATTTTTTTTGATGTAAATTTGAACTATGGATGAAACTACCTACACCATTAAAATAAAAAATGAATACGCTTCTGCAATTCTTGAAGATCTTAAGCAAGTTGACGCAATTGAGATTATGAAAGAGCCTATACCTGAGTGGCAAAAAACAGAATCAATAAAGCGACTTGCAGAAATGAGAGCAAATCCCGCTTCGCAAATTTCTGAAGAAGATTTTTTTAAGACCTTAGACGAAAGGAATGGATGAAAACTTATAAAATAGTTTTTTCTCTCAACGCATTATTTGATATGCGTGAAGCCCGTACATGGTATAATCTGCAACAAAAAGGATTAGGTAAAAAATTTATTGAAGATGTGCGAAAAACTGTGACTTCAATTAAATCAAATCCATATTTTGCTTCTGTCAAATTTGAAAACATCAGAACAGTTGCATGAAACACTTTTCCTTATGCAGTTCATTATGAAATTGATGATACAGAAAATTTAGTTAGGATTGTTTCTATATTTCATTTTAGCAGAAAACCATATTGGTTGCACCCACTTTAAACCGAAGGTCACTCGGTAAGCTCATAATGTTTATGCATTTTGAATGATGAAAGAACTTTCATTGATGAAACTTGTTTTGATACTCCTGAATGTACCCATAGCCATTCTCAAAGAATTGTGAACAGAAGAATGCAAAATTATTGGGAAATGATTAAGGAAGTATAACCTATTAACTTTTTGGGGTGAAGGTGGTATCACCAATAGTTTTTATTTTATCAGGATACCATATTTTTTAGGGAGTTTAGTAAACGTGTTCATTTATATTTAATAATAATTGTTGTCCGACTTAAGTCGTAAACCCTTGCTGGCATTGACCTCACCCCCAACCCCCTCTCCCCGTCCGTACCGGCACGGGCGGGCAAAGGAGAGGGGGTGTAGAACGCTTTATCAGCAAGCGTTTGATTAAATAGGAAGCATTTTAGTCGGACAGCAATATTTAATAATAATTCTACTCAGGTTTTGTGGAAATTACTTCCGCAAACAAACCGTATTTGTGCTGTTACAAATCAGGCATCATATTCCTATTTTTGAGTTATAAAATCCACCGCTATATGAAAAACAAAATTCACCAACGCAAATTGTTTTACTCTTCTCTCCTAAACAAATTATCAAAAAATTTAATTACCGTTTTTGAATCAGGAGAGAAAAAAAATTTTCAACGCCTTAAAAATTATGTAACTTCTTAATTAAGAAAATATGATAATCCGATCACCTAAACGTCTCTCATTCCAACAACTGGTACACTTGTTTTTTGCAAAACTAAGACAGCAACCTGGCCATTATAGAAAAGGTGGCAGTTTTCGCAGGCTTAATCAATTTTATCTTTAATAACCCCTGGTAGAATTGTGTTCGCTTTTTTGCATTAGAATACCTTTAGCTAACTAAAAAGATATTCAACATCTTCTTTGCTTAATCCTTTCACGAAAGAATTATCATCTGATATAAGCTCTTTTGCCAGTATACGCTTACGTTCCTGCAGTTGTAAAATTTTATCTTCGATTGTGTCTTTACAAATCATCCGGTATGCAAAAATATTTTTTGTTTGCCCTATACGATGCGTACGGTCAATCGCCTGTTGTTCTACAGCGGGGTTCCACCACGGGTCAACTATATAAACATAATCCGCAGCAGTTAAATTTAAATCAACACCACCCGCCTTTAATGAAATAAGAAACACCCTGCACACATCGTTTCCCTGGAAATTTTGAATGGCTCTTTCCCTTTCTGCCGGTGCTGTACTGCCATCAAAGTATTCAAAGACTATATTGTTCTCTTTCAATTTTTCTTTAATTAGTGCAAGCATTCCAAGAAACTGGGAAAAGATGAGAGCTTTATGATCACCTATGTTTTCTGTTATTTCCCTGGTTAGCTCATCAAGCTTTATGGAATAATTCGGATATTTTTCATCCTCATTTAAAATTGCCGGACTATCGCAAATTTGCCGCAGCTTCATAAGCCCCTGCAATATTGTTAGCTGCGATTTTTGAATTCCCTGCTCATCAATTACTCCTATAATTTTATCGCGGTATGCATTTCGATAAGTATCATAAACTTTCCTTTGCTCCTCTTCCATTTCGCAAAACAAAATGGTTTCGGTTTTTTCGGGAAGATCTTTAGCAACCTGCTCCTTTGTTCTTCTTAAAATAAATGGATATAAGAGCTTACGCAGATGATCTTTTTGCTCCGGCTCTCCAAATTTATCGATGGGATTTGCAAATTCATTTTTAAAAAACTCAACTGACCCAAGCAAGCCGGGATTTAAAAAATTCATTTGAGCATAAATGTCAAAAGTATTGTTTTGCAGAGGAGTACCGCTCATGCATAAACGGTTTTTAGATTTTAGCAAACATGCAGCCCTTGCTATTTTAGAACCGGGATTTTTGATAGCCTGAGATTCATCTAACACCACATAATCAAAAGGAATTTTAATCATTAACTGAATGTCGCTCCTAAGTGTTCCGTATGTAGTGATAACAATATTTGACCTTTGCAAATCTTCACTGCCTCTAGTTCGCATGCTGCCGTGGTGAATATGGTAAGTTAACTTTGGAGTAAATTTTTTTATTTCGTTTTCCCAGTTATAAATTAGTGTGGTAGGGCAAACTACCAAAGCCTTTAACCCCCCGGTCTCCCTGCTAAAATGCCTTAGCATACTAAGGGCCTGTACGGTTTTCCCTAAACCCATATCATCAGCTAATATCCCTCCCCAGCCCACATCATTAAGGTAGTTCAACCAGTGAAAGCCCGTGACCTGGTAAGGCCTGAGAACTCCCGTTAACTCTGCCGGAACATCAATCTCAGGTATACTTTTAAAATTTCTTAACCGTTCGTATTTACTATCAAGCTCAAAAGAAAGTTCCTTCTCATCCCGTTTTTCGTAGAGATCATCAATTACACTTAAATGAAACTTAGATAATCTAAGCTGATTATTTTTGCCCTCGCCAACTTTAAAAAGTAAAGAATATTTTTTTATCCACTCATCGGGCAGTATACCCAGGGTGCCATCATTAAGCTGAACAAAGGATTGCTTATTAGCCAAAGCCTTTTTTATATCACCAATACCAATACGTTGTTCCCCGAAAGCTAATTCAACTTTTGCATCAAACCAATCGAAGCCGCTGCTTACATGAATATGGGTAGTTGGCTTGGCCGTATTAAAACGGAAATTCTTTAAAGCTTCAAACCCATACACAGGCACTTTCATTTCCTGCATGGCATCTACAAATAAAAAGAACCAATTGTTTTTTAAAACATCTGCACCCTTTAATACAAGGCTTTTTCCTTCCTGGTGGCGGATAAATTGTGAGTGCAAATTTTCAAGCCTCCCAATAAATGTTTGCTCTGCAAGTTTATTACGGTGTACTATTAAAAATTTATCTCCTTCAGGTATAATAATAACCTCTTTATCATTTGCAGTAGTTGTATAACCCTTATAACTGAATACTGGTTGAAACAGCAGGTAGTCCCCCTTTTCAATCAGCATCAATGTTACTTCGGGCTCTCCGTCTTTAACTTCTTTTATTAATGATTTATCAAATTCTACGTGGTATTCCTTCGTTAGGGGCAATATTGTTTTTTTCAACTCTTCACCCCAGTCTGATTTGTATAACCTTACATTTTCTTTATTAATATATTTTTCAGCCTGTAAAACATCTTCAGGTTTTTGCCATTGATAAAGCTCATGATTATATAAAAACAATACTGCAGAGGCCCATTCGTTATTATTTAAAGAAATTAACTGGCCATCAATTTTTACAAAACAGGAAAGTTCAAAATAACCATCTTTCACTAATAATTTAAAGGAAGGGGTTATTGCTTCGTTTGAAAAGGATATTTCTTTTAAGTTTTCTGTTTTAAAAACTTTATGCAACGGCAAATAAAAGATGAAGGGATTTTCGCTATTCTCAGCAAAGATTTTCTTTAGCTTGGGATGAAGGTATTCAATCATCAACGCTTTGGTTTCTTCGGGCAGTTCATCACTATCCTGCTGAATGATATTTTCCCAAAATCCGCTGAAAGGTGAGTTACGCTTAAGGTATTTATTTAACTCGGAGTTCTGTAATTTTCGAATATTTTGCAGCAATTGTTTATCATCTTCTGAAAAAAAGTCAGTATTGATAAATTTGGTGAGATCTAATTTTTCGACCCGTGAGATAAATTTTTTACCCTCTTCATTCACATCTCCCTGTATTATATCAACAATAAAATAAGGGAATGACTTTTCATTTGCATTAAATACAATACCTGTTTTTTTGTTTATAGGCAATACGTCAATATCAACAGCTATATGCTCTTTAGCCTGTTCTTCATATTTTGCATTTGATGCAGGAGCGAGCCGTTTGATTGATGCATCTAATACTCTTAAAAAAGGTTTGCCTTCTTTATAAGCAAATTCAAACTTGCCTTTAAGGTCTTCGTTGAGGCTGTACCCGTATGCTTCCAGCAATTTATTTTTTTCCTTATCCCAATTGCGGATACTATCAAAATAGTTGGGCCCATGTGCATTTAACAGTTGCAGAAACAAAACAATTTTATGAATACATAAGGCATGTTGGAGCTCGTTACAGGTACATGATGTATCAAAATTTCTTTCATCATTTTTTTGAATGGCAAGTTGGTAAATTACATCTTCATTTTCCAGAGTTGCTTCCACTCTTTCATTTGCGGCTTTTACAATATTTGCCTTTGTTATTCTTAATAAACCTTCTGCCTCATTAAAAATTTTTTGAGATGATAACATCCTCAGGATCCTAAGGTCAATGAATTTCATTTTAGCTACTGTATGCCTTTGGTCATATTCTGCAGTTAAGGGGCTGCCTAATAAATTTTTATCAACCATATCCTGCAGCTGAAATAATGCAGCGGCTTCGTGCCTGCAGATATCGCTGAGATTATAAGGACATGC
>JBDSAQ010000019.1:0-3973 GCA_039922095.1 Ginsengibacter sp.
CCGGACGGCCTTCTTTTGAAGGAAACAAATCATCATAGTAGTTAACCAGTTTATCCCAGGGAATGCTGTGAGCCAACTTTACCCAACGGTTTTGCCGGGTTAATTTTTGCTCAAAGGGTGTCTCAAATCCTAATAAAGTCAGTTGATTTGGGCTTACATAATCCGGAGTTGATGCACACTTTCTGGTGGGTCTTTTTAAATTACCTTGCATTTGAATTTGCTTTTTTGAAGTGTAACCCAAATATAGCAAAGGCTTTAGAGTTAATGAGCAAACCCTAAGTAATTTTTTGTACCTGCAAAAAAATTGTAAAGAATCAAAAACCCATTATTTACTGCAAATAACCCCTTTCAAAATGTATATTATTTACTCCTTCCGGGCATTGTCAATAAAAACAGTTTTACTTGATTTTTTAGTATCTATTATTTTATAAAAATCCTCCAGGTACCTGGTAATTCCTTTTTTATTATTTTCACTTAAGAGGGTAAAATTCTTAATATAAAACATTATCTGCTCCTTCTTCTCTTTGAATATATCAAGGTTTGTTTGCAATTCATCCATGTTTCGCCCAAAACCCCTGTACACTCTTTCTGTAACTGATGTGGTTCCCAGCGTTTCGTCTGGTACGGCGTATGATGCATTTACTAAACCTGCATAATCAAAATCGTATGCCACAGGATAAGGCCTGGCAAACGTATCATTCTTTGGTACCATCAACTTTATATTATGCCTCACAGGTACTGACCAGTCAGTATTGCCGATCATGTATTGAAAAATACTTACTAGATTTATATGTTGCCTGTTTGTGGCTTCTGTGTTAAAGGTTTTATTTTTTATTTCCACACAGTTATTCCTGTCAGCAAGGTCCTTAATGTCTTCGATAAGAAAAGCATATTGGGAATAAGGCTTAACTTTTTGCTTACTGTCTTTATAAGTTACATGCATCAGCCTCACCCGAAAACTCATAATAGAAATAAAATTATAAATCTTATATGCCAGGTATTCCTTTATCAGGAGCGCTTCATCGGAAGCATTGCTATGGCAGCCTCCAACAAGTTTTAAACTTTTTAAGGGAGAGAGTCCTGGAGAAGAAGCGTTTTTAAAATCCAGCATTAATGCGGCAATATCACAATTATTTTTTCTGTAGATACCCCGTGGCTTTACACGTATTTGTTCAGTTATTATACTCGTATCAGAAAATTGCATAATGATGGAAGTGGTTTGCCAAACAGGCGTTTTCTTATCGTTACGCAACTTTTTTATATCTGTAGTTAAAGTAACCTCAATTGGTGTTTCATCTAAAAAAAATAATTGCCTGTTAATGGGTAAAGTTTGACCTGCTGCTGCATGATAGTGCAGTAAAAATATAAGAATAACGCAACTACATCTTTTCATCATGAAACATTTATATAAGAAGTATTAAAGAAAAAAGGTTATTACAAAAGTCATTGCCAGCAAATCCTATCTATTCACTTCCTGTATAACCGTTCCAATTGAGCCGTTGGGTGTTTGTATATGAAGGAGTGCTGCAACAGTAGGCGCAATATCTGTCATATACATTTCCCTGTTTGTTTTTCCTTCTTTTATTCCCCAGCCATACCATAACAATGGTATATGTGCATCATAGGGATTCCATAAGCCATGAGTAGTGCCTGAATTTGAAAAACCTTCGATCCACTGTGGTTGTAAAATTACCTGGACCTGCCCGCACCTGTTGGAATAATAACCATTTGCAAGCATCTCCCGGATTTTTGCATTGAGTGTTGTACTTCGCAAATCTTCTATATCAAATGCTCTTGCTATACCTTTTTGGCTTAGGAGATAATTAATAACCTGATTTTTAATTTCAATAAGATTCAATGATGATGAGGTGATCAGGGGTAAGTTTAAAACAACCTGGTAATTAGAAATGTCAACAACAATATCTTCTTTACCAAATTTTTCTTTCAGCAATGCATTCATTCCTGCAACAATTTTATCAAAATCTATATTACCTGCAGGTATATTATGCTCTTTTGCAAATGCAGGCACATGTGCAACGCCATGGTCGGCCGTAAGGAAAATAATATACTGATCTTTGCCAACTTTGCTATCAAGGAAAGTAAAAAATTCTCCCAGTTCTTTATCTAACCTAAGATAAATATCTTCAGTTTCCACTGAATTAGGGCCGAATGAATGACCAACATAATCAGTTGATGAAAAACTTACCGTTAAAAAATCTGTAATTGAATCGGCGCCTAATTGTTCATTAGTAATTGCAGCTTTTGCAAATTCAGCCGTAAGTGTGTTGCCAAATGGAGTAGGCAAAACAGCGCCATAATTACTCCCTGCAAACCTGCTTAAATTATAAGGGAAGCCTTTTGCATCCGCACCGAGAGGCCTACTCTCATAGTTAGTTTCATCTGGTGTACTTTGTATATAACTATTAAGCGGATACAAAGTGTTCCAACCTTCTTTATAATATTTATCAACTAACTTTTTTGCATTAAAACTTTTTACCCATTCCGGTAATTCATTTCTGTAGTAAGTGGAGGTGATCCAATCACCGGTTTTACTGTCGTACCAGTATGCTGCATTGGCTGTATGTCCCGCAGGTAAAATACATCCCCTGTCTTTTGCTGCAATGCCAATTACTTTGCTACGAAAATTAGTTGCCAGCCGCAGTTCATCGCAAATTGTAGTGGTAAGCATATTCCGTGGACTTTGCAATCCTGCGCCAGTATTGCTTCCTGTAGTTTTTACAGATGAATCTTCTGTACAATAAACATTTCTGCCCAGGGTATTATCCCACCAAAAATTTCCTGTTATACCGTTTATGGCAGGAACAGAGCCGGTGTAAATGCAGGCATGACCGCAGGCAGTTACCGTAGGGGTATACGGGATAAAAGTATTCTCACAACTAAAGCCCTTGTTCAGTAATCTTTTAAAGCCACCATCTTCTGAGTACCTGTCATAAAAACGATACAGGTTATCCCATCGCATTTGGTCAACTACTATGCCTGCAATTAATTTAGGACGTTGTAGTGTTTGTGCCTTAATGTAAACAGAAATTAAAACAAGCGCAAAGAGTATGAATAGCTTTTGCATTATCTAAGTTTAAACAAATGTAGTGAAGGATGTTTTCATCTGGCAGTGAAGGAGATTAATTCATCATTAATACGTTTACACTTCTTTGCAAAATATTAAAGGCAATTTCCGCCATCAGGTTTTCTTTATCTAACGTTGGGTTTACTTCTGAAATTTCAAAGCAACATATCTTTCTGTTTTGCATAAATTTACTTACAAGGTCTTCTGCTTCTCTTTCCTTTAAACCATTGCTCACAGGGGTTCCGGTCCCTTTTGAGATCGAAGAATCAAGACAATCCACATCAAAACTTACATATATATCAGTGCAATCACTTAAATACCGCAGTGCTGATTTAACTATATTTTCAGGGCCTTTACGTCGTACCTCATTGGTAGTTATTACTTTCATTTCATACTTATCAATTAAAAATTTTTCTTCTTTTTCATAATCTCTTAATGAAATAAAAACTATATCCTCCGGCAATACCTTTGGTGAAATTTTTCCAAACTGCTTTAACTGTTCCCATAATTTTTTAGTTTTTTCATCCAGGTCATGTACCTGGCTTTCCTGGTTATCTTCTGCTATAGAGGCGGCCAGGGGCATGCCATGCATATTTCCTGTGGGTGTTGTATATGGGGTATGAAGATCAGAATGAGCATCTATCCAAACCACGCCTAATTTACTGGTGGGCTTTGCCAGCTTTATGCCTGCTATTGTACCTCCTGAACTACTATGATCTCCACTTATAATCACAGGGAAAAAATTTTGTTTTATAGAATCAGCCACCGCTTTACTTACTTTTTCATAAATATTTATAACACCGTTAATTCGTTTTGCATAGGGAGATTGAATGGGTTCGAACAACAGATTATTTTCTGCCTCAATTTTTTCAGAAGGGAAGTGTACAA
>JBDSAQ010000020.1:0-17493 GCA_039922095.1 Ginsengibacter sp.
GATAAACAAATTAGATATGCAATTGCTTATTACTGTTGTTATGAAAAAAGAACTAGCAGAACAAATATGACGGATTTATATAAAAACTTTAAAAATTAACTTGACGCTAATGCGATAGCTATCGGGACACAAAAGGAGGACTTGATAATGCCTATAATTAAACAATGTATACTTTCCAAGAAACTTTTTAAACCCTCCCCCTTCGGGGGAGATGGAGGGGGTTATGCGTAACATACTTATTTTCATCCGCAGATATTTTACGTTCTTTTTCTTTTTAACCCTCCAGGGATTTTGCATGTTTCTCCTTTTTACTTATAACCGGCATCATAGCGTTGTTTTTATGGAAGCTGCAAGCGAGGTTACAGGAAAGATTTTTAAACAAAAAAATACGCTTGAATATTATTTTAATTTAAAAAGAACTAACGATTCATTAGTAAAGGCCAATGAGAGATTATACAACAAATTAAAACAGGATTTTGAAGTGCCCGATACAGTTAATTTTTCTGTGATTGATACCATTAAAGTTGATTCGCTTGAAAGCCATAGAAAGTTTTTATACATGCAGGCAAAAGTGATTGCCAATTCCGTTAACCTTCCTAATAATTATATACAATTAAGTCGTGGTGCCATGCAGGGCGTTTCCAAAGATCTTGGAGTAATTGATGAAAATAATAATGTAGCAGGTACCGTTATTGACATAAGTAATAATTATGCCGTTGTAATGAGTTTATTGCACATGCAAAGCAATATCAGCGCTAAACTTAAGAAAACCGGGGAAGAAGGTTCAGTGGTTTGGGATGGCAAAAAGGCCAACATAGTTTTGCTTAAAAATATTTCTAAAGGTGTAAAGGTTTTGCCTGGTGATTCTGTGGTAACCAGTGGTTTTACTGATAGGTTTCCCTATGGATTACTTATCGGCACAGTTGCTGAAATATTGCCGGATACAAAAAGTAATAGTTATACTTTAAAAATTAAAACGGCTGTAAATTTTTACAACGTACAATTTGTATACATCATAAATAATATTTTAAAAGAAGAACCTTCGCAATTATTAAAAAAAGTACAAAAAATAAATGAGTAACCTGGTTAAAAATATCGTCAGGTTTATTCTTTTTATTCTGGTACAGCTTTTTGTGCTAAATGATATCCCTCCGCTTCATCATCTCATAAATCCTTACCTATATTTCTTATTTATTTTATGGCTTCCTTTTAAAACGGGCAGGCGGGCTCTTATGATATATGCATTTGCCTTAGGCCTCTGTTTAGATTTTTTTAACAAAACTCCGGGCTTACATGCAGCACCTTGTATATTGATAGCATACATGAGGCCTTTTATAATAAACTTTCTTATCCCTAATGAAGGTGACACCAACTTTAATGAGCCTTCCATTAAAAGTATGGGCTTTGCGCCTTACTTCACCTATGTAACTCTCTTAACTTTATTTCATCATGGTTATCTTTTTTTATTAGAGGCTTTACAGTTTGCGGATTTTTTATATTTTATAACAAAGACATTCTTGTCTTTAGCTATAAGTTTATTACTAATATTGATAACAGAATTTTTATTTGTACGTAAACAAAGATTTAGAACTAATACAGCTTAGTCGTATTAAATTTGCTATCTGATCTTACTCAAATTTTCCTCCTAATTATAGATATCAATTATTAAGTGTCCGTATATAATCAATCCCGAAAAAATGTAATCAGCCTGATCTTTATTATTTTAAGTTGTATAATTATTCTTCAATTATTTAACCTCCAGATTCTAAGTACAAAATATGCTATAATGGCCGATGAGCAGGGAAGGTTTCGTAAAGTAATTTATCCTGACAGGGGAATCTTATTCGACCGCAAAGGCAGAGCAGTGCTTCAAAATACTATTATTTATGATTTAATGGTTACCCCATCTAAACTAAATGGAATGGATACCGGGGCGCTCTGCCGGATTCTGGGTATTGATACTGTTGAATTTAAAAAAAGAATCATTAATGCTATAATAAAAAACAGAAGCTATCGTCCATCAGTGTTTGAGCCTTTACTTCCTGATGATAAAATAGCCAGGATAAATGAAAGCATGTACAAATTTGTACCTGCCTTTTACCTGCAGGAAAGGCCTGTGAGAGATTATCCGTTTGATGCCGGTGGAAACATTTTAGGTTACTTATCAGAAGTAGATTCTTCTTTTTTAAAGAGGCATACCGGTGAGGGTTATCAGATTGGAGATTATGCAGGTAAAACAGGGCTGGAGCGCAGCTATGAAAAAGTTTTGATGGGCCAGCGGGGCATTGAGTTCTGGAAAAGGGATAACAAAAACCGGTTAACCGACAGGTGGGAAAAAGGCAACTATGATACACCGGCAGTGGCAGGGCAGAATATGCATATGGCTTTGGACATTGAACTGCAGCAACTTGGCGAAAAATTAATGGAAAATAAATTGGGTTCAATAGTAGCTATTGATCCCAAAACCGGAGGTATAATAGCAATGGTTAGCAGCCCTACTTTTAAACCTAAATTATTAACCGGCTCTCAAAGAAGAAAACATATTGCCGAATTATTATTAAATCCTGCACTGCCCTTACTGAACAGGTCGGTTGGGGCATCTTATTCCCCCGGCAGTACATTTAAAACTTTACAGGCGCTGGTAGCTTTACATGAAGGCGTGATTACTACCCATTTTAGGGTTTCATGTTCCGGAGCTTTTTATGGTTGCGGTTCCGGCAGGCCAATGAAATGCCTTGACCGGGGAACTTTTGATCTGAGAAATGCCATTACCATATCTGATAATACTTACTTTGCTACAGTAATGCAGCGGGTAATCAACGATCCTAAATATCCAAATGTTGACAGCAGCCTTGCTAATTGGGATCGCTACATGTATGCCTTCGGTCTCGGGCATAAATTAGGAGTTGATGTGCCATCTGAAAAAAGAGGCAACATACCTACTCCTGCTTTTTATAATAAGACTTACGGTGAAGGCAAATGGAATTATTGCAACTTTCGCTCAGTAAGTATAGGCCAGGGAGAAGTAGATGTAACCCCTATACAGGTGGCTAATGAAATGGCATACATTGCTAATAAGGGCTGGTATAAAATTCCACATATCATAGACTCAATTGAAGACGGAGATAAATTTGATATGTTATCAAAATTTAAAGAAAAAATTAAAGCTATTGATATTCCGGATAGTGTATTTGAAGTAGTGCATGATGGAATGCAGGGTGTAGTGGAAAGAGGAACTGGCCTGGGCGCTAAAGTGCAAGGCATAAATATCTGCGGTAAAACGGGTACAGTTGAAAATTATTACCGTGGTGTAAAACAACAAAACCATTCATTTTTTTGCGGATTTGCCCCAAGAGAGAATCCAAAAATTGCAATAATGTGCGTTGTTGAAAACAGTGGCCGCTTTGGTGGTACCTATGCAGCACCTATCGTTGGCTTAATGATTGAAAAATATTTAAAAGATTCTATAACTGACCCGGCCAGGCTGGCCAGGGTAGAACAATTATCAAAATTAAACTTAATGCCTCCAAGGATTTTTGCTGAAATAAAAAGGCAAGATTCAATGATGCATGCAAGAGATTCCGCTTATTTGATAGCTAAAGGATATATAAAAATTATTAAAGACACTATCGGGCTTGATGATGAAGATGATACAGAATCTTTAGATAAATTAAAAAAGGCAAAGCAAAAAGAAGAATCAGAAAAAAATAAAAAACAGAAAAACGATTCAGGTTCATTTCAACTGCAACAGGAAGCCATTCTTCCTGACCAAAGAAATAAGCCAGCAATAAAAGATTCAATAAATAAATGAGAGCGCAGGCTTCTATATCTAAAGGAATAGACTGGACAATTGTATTGCTGTATTTTATTTTGATAACTGTTGGTTTATTGTGCATTTATTCCGTTGAGCAAAGAGGTCACGAGAGTCTTTTTAAAAATCTTGCCGGCCTTAAAAAAAATTATTCACGTCAATTAGTATTTATTGCTATCTCTGCTATAGTAGCGAGTTTCATACTGCTAATTGACAGCAAATTTTTTACTGCCACTGCTAATATTAGTTATGTACTTGGCATTTTGTTAATGATGCTAACTTTTATTGCAGGTAAAAATATTAATGGGTCTAAATCCTGGATTCCGCTTGGCTTTTTTAACCTGCAACCTGTAGAAACCTGTAAAGTTTTCACGGCCCTTGCTCTATCAAAATTTTTATCCAGGCCAGAAATAAACTTTAGAACTACCCGCTCGCAACTTATTGCGGCTTCGCTCATATTTGTGCCTGTTGCATTTTCACTTATGCAAAATGAAACGGGATTGGCGTTGGTATACTTTGCATTTTTAATTCCAATGTATCGTGAAGGCTTGCCTGCGGTCTATTTAATAATCGGATTTTCATTAGCAGTGTTAGTAGTAGCAACTATTCTTGTTGAGAAAAATACATTAGCTATAATACTTACTGTTATAGCTGCAGTTGTTATTTATGTTATGAGAAAACAGGTAAGGCGTGATAAAGCCATTTTATTTGTTATAGCAGGTGTGTGGGTTTTATGTGTTAGTGTACAGAGATTTGCTGTTCCTTATCTTTTTAAAAATGTATTACAACCATACCAGGTTGAAAGAATCATGAGCACTTTTGGAGTAGACTATATCCCTGATGATGATGCAGTGGCTGAAAAGTTAAATGAACAAAAAGAAAGAGAACAGCTAAAATTAAAAAAAGAAAAAGAGGATAAAGAGAATTATAATGTTAAGCAATCTAAAATTGCTATTGGCTCCGGTGGTTTTTGGGGAAAGGGATTTTTAAAAGGCACACAAACACAGGGAGATTTTGTACCAGAGCAGCACACAGATTTTATTTTTACTTCTGTAGGTGAGAATTTTGGATTCTGGGGCAGCACTCTGCTTATTCTCTTATATCTATTTTTTTTGTTAAGGATTATTTTTGTGGCAGAGCGGCAACGCAGCACCTTCAGCAGAGTATATGCCTATAGTGTAGCCGGCATTTTATTTTTTCATATAGCCATCAATATTTGCATGACGATAGGCCTGGCTCCGGTTATTGGCATAACACTGCCTTTAATAAGCTACGGCGGGTCTTCTCTGTTAACTTTTACCATACTTATATTTATATTAATAAGGTTAGATGCTGACAGGCAAATGGTGTTGAGATAAAGACCCCTCTAATCCGATAGCTATCGGATCTCCCCCAAGGGGAGAGACTTTCAGATCTGCTTAATCAGAAAGGGATTCAATTTTGAGATCACAAAAGCCTGGGACTTGTAGTGATATCCGTTGGTGTTGCGCACCCGGCGAAGTATTATTTATTAGCTGATGTACTTCTTGTTGGAAGTTTAGGAAAACCAGATTTCTTAAGTTGCTCATTTGCCTTAGCAAGCTTTTCAGGAAAAAGCACAATATTGTCATACTTATCAAGAGAGGTGTCAATGCGAATCGCAGGAACTTTCTTTTCGTTAATTTCAAGCATATGTCGGCATGAAGATAATGCTTCTATCATGCTTGCAGTTTTAGGAACTGTCCTACCAGAATAATTTTTATTGTGCTTATGAGATTACAAAACTATCCTTGCGGTTTTAGTTTAAATTTAGTTATTCTTTTTACTGATTTAATTTATTTGCAGTTGGTATATTAAATAACTAAGATTAATCCCCCTTGGGGTTCGAAATATGAAGATAATTCCATTAAGCGAAGGCACATTTACAGTTGATAAAACAAAACAATTTATCCCGTTTGATCATAAAGAGGATAAGTTACAGAGCAGGCCTGTGGGTAGTTTGCTGGTAGAAATTCAACCTTTCGTTATTGTTACTTCCAAAGATATTTTGTTGCTGGATACAGGCCTTGGCTATTTAAATAAAGATGGCGTATTGCAAATTCATCAAAACTTGATCAATAATAATATTGATCCTTCAGATGTAACTAAGGTGCTACTATCGCATCTTCATAAAGATCATGCAGGAGGAATTGGCATAAAGGATAAGATTTTATCAAAGAGATTTATGAGCTTTCCTAATGCGACTTATTATGTAAATAAAAATGAACTTGAAAATGCTCTGGAAACGGGCACATCTTCATATACCCCTGATGAGTTTAAAATTTTAAAAGAATCTTTCAATGTAGAATATACCGAAGGCAACGGGATTATTAATGATTACATAAAGTACGAGGTAACTGCTGGCCACAGCCTTTTTCACCAGGTATTTTGGATTGAAGACGAGGGTAAAAAAATATTTTTTGGTGCAGATGATGCACCTCAATTGCAACAAATGAAAAGCAGATTTGTTGCTAAATATGATTATGATGGGAAAAAATGCATGGAGCTTAGGAAGCTGTGGTGGCAAAAGGGACAAGAAGAAAAATGGACCTTTTTATTTTATCACGATATAAAATTTCCTGTTTTTGAATTTTAATCCATAAAAAAAGGCCTGCCCTAAAAAGGGCCGGCCGTTGCTAACCTATGAAAAACACCTATCACAAAAATAGGAGAAATTTTATCTTTTGCAAGTATTCGGTAATTTTTTATAAAGATGGTTATGCAACAGCCATAAAAAAGTGAGATATATTAACGCTGGCGCATCAATGGACGCTGCTGATTATTCCTGTTTTTAAGCCCTTGTAATAATACCCCTCTGAACTCTTTTTCTGCTGTAAAAAGTTTATTCATGCGGGGCTGCCCTAAAACTTTTGCAAACTCAGGCCTATATTTTTTTTTGATATTTACTAATCTTTCCTCATTGTCAATAACATCGCTATTCTTATTATCACCAAGAAGAGATCTCACATCATTTTCATATTGGCCATACACAGGCCAAAACTTTTGTGCCTCTTCAGAAGTAAGCCCCAGCTTTTGAGTGATAAAGGCAATTTTTAATGCCTGAATTTTTTCTGCTCGTTTAGTCCCGTTATCATCCTGGGCTTTTAAGAAAGGCAACATGCCAAGTGAGAGTGCAATTACAAGTATATATTTTTTCATCCCGTTGTTTTAATTTTAATTGTTCTGTAATTCTATTTTACCAAGAAAGTTTTGTAAAGTATTTTCATCAATTAAATAATCCTGTTCAGCAGGCAATTCCTTTTCACGGATTCCTGAAGCCAGTATCTCCTCATCAGCATTGCTCCCTGTAATTTCTAAATATTTTATTATATCAGCATCAGAAAGGTTCGCTATTCCTTCATTTATTTGTTGTTCATTTTTATACTGAAGAGCATCCTTAACATTCAAAGGAATAGTTTTATTATACGCCGTAACAGTATTTTTCTGAACAGAATTATTGCTTATCCACAGGGCACTCATCGCCATAATTCCTGTAAGAACCGCTGCGGCAGCACTATTCCACACCATATTTCTTTTTTTCATTACCACCACTTTTGCCTTTGGCTTTACAACATTCAAAAGAGCCACGGGTAAATTTTCGAAATACCCATCAGGAACTGTAAAAACATTTTGATTTGGGGCCTGGTATAATACAGGGCAGGGTTCTTTTAATTCCTCCCGCGGATCCTCAATATCCAAATTTTTTATTTTTTGTAAAATACTCCCGGCAAGATTTTCAAAATATCCTTCCGGCACGCTTAATAAAGGCTGTTCAAAAGCAGGCAGTACATCAAAAGAATCATTATTAATCTTTTTCAAAATCTGAATATCAAACAGCTGGAAATAATTGTCAGGTACAGTAAAAACATTCGTTTTATCAAGATCAGCTAAAAATGGAGCTATCTCTCTTAATTCATTATATATGTGAGTTGAATGTTTCATCGGCTTTTAAGACCTTTTTTGGTGTAAATAGTTTAATTGTTCAATATAAATTCTTCTATTTTTTTGGCTGCATGATGATAGCTGGCTTTTAAGGCGCCGGTACTTGTATCTAAAACCTTGCTCATTTCCTCATAAGGCATTTCATCATAGTATCTCAGGTTAAAAACCATCCGTTGCTTTTCAGGAAGCCGTTGTATCCCTAACTGCAGCTTCCATTCCAGCCGGTTAGCATCAAAGTTCGTATCAGCTTTTAAGCGATTACTCAACCCGTTTTCAACATCACTTAACGACACTGACGCTCTCTTTTTTTGCTGCTCCAGGTAAGTAAGGCATTCATTTGTGGCTATGCGGTACAGCCAGGTATATAACTGACTGTCTTCTCTAAAATTCTGCAGGCCTTTCCATACCTTGATAAACATATTTTGAAGCACATCGTTAGCATCCTCATGGTTGATAACTATTCTGCGTATATGCCAATATAATTTTTCCTGGTATTTTTTTATAATAGAAGTAAAACCCTGCTCTTTAGATGCAGGATCATTGAACATAAATAAAAGTTCTTTATCATCTAAATGCGACATGTATATTTTCTTCCATAGGTAAAAAAATAAAAACCAGTCATATGATTGGTTTTTACTAATAAAGTTTAATGGCCGTTTTTATTTCAAGCTTTACATTCCTCTTCTTGCCATTACTTTTTCTGCAGCAGCAATAATATCCGGAGTGTCTAATCCATATTTTTTAAGTAACTCAAGAGGTGGGCCACTTTCTCCAAAAGTATCTTTAGTACCTACATATTCAATCGGGATTGGGAAGTTCTTAGCGGCAACCTGGGCAATGCTATCTCCTAAACCACCAATGATATTGTGCTCTTCAGCAGTTACGGCACATTTCGTTTTTGTAATTGATTTAATAATAGCATCAGTGTCCAAAGGCTTAACCGTATGAATATTTATAACTTCAACACTAATACCTTTTTCTTCTAAAACTTTACCGGCTTCTATTGCCTTCCATACAAGATGGCCACATGCAAAAATACTTATATCAGTTCCCTCTGATAATATCTGCGCTTTGCCTATTTCAAAAACCTGATCTTCCTCAGTAAAATTGGGCCATTTTGGGCGGCCAAAACGTAAATAGACCGGCCCCTGGTAATCAGCAATTGCAAGGGTTGCAGCCTTTGTCTGGTTAAAATCACAAGGTACAATTACCGTCATGCCAGGTAGCATTTTCATTAATCCGATATCTTCAAGAATCTGGTGAGTTGCACCATCTTCTCCTAAAGTTAAACCTGCATGAGATGCGCAGATTTTTACATTTTTATTGCTGTATGCAATAGATTGGCGGATCTGATCATAAACCCTTCCAGTAGAAAAGTTGGCGAATGTTGTTGTATAAGGAATTTTTCCTCCTATAGTTAAGCCTGCAGCAATGCCCATCATGTTTGCTTCGGCTATACCACATTGAAAATATCTTTCAGGAAAATCTTTAATAAAAGGCTGAAGCTTTAGCGACCCTGCAAGATCAGCGGTGAGCGCTACTACATTGGGATTTTTTTTGCCAGCTTCGTAAATGCCTTCTCCAAACCCGCCTCTTGTTTCTTTTTCGTTTTTTGGCAGAATATCTTTAAGCATAGTTATTGAGATTTTAAATTTCAGGTTGCAAAATACGTCTTACCTTTTAAGGATAAAAATAATATCCGGTTATATGTGAAAAAGCATTGGAGAATTCTTATTAAAGAGCGTGGATTTTCAGATTAAAATAGATATTTATTGGCAGGATAATCAATAAGCCTTTAGAGTAAATATTAATTGTTTACAAAATTTGGATTGTTGAAAATTACTTCATCCTGCTTTAGTTTAAGTTCCCACTTCCATGCAGTTGCCATCATATCTTCTAAAGAATATTCCAGGTTCCACCCCAGTGAATTTTTTGCTAATTCATTGTTGGCATATACGGCAACTACGTCACCCGCTCTTCTTGGACCCACTTTGTAATTTAATTTTACCCCACTAACTTTTTCAAAAGTTTTTATTGCCTCTAAAACAGTTACACCACTTCCGGTACCTAAATTAAAAACTTCGCAGTTCAATTTGTTTTTACCTTCAATCAGATATTCCAATGCAAGAGTATGTGCATGTGCTATATCACTAACATGAATATAATCCCGTATGCATGAACCATCACGTGTGGGATAATCAGTACCATAAACCTGCATTGTGGGTAATTTACCTATAGCAGTTTGTGTTATAGCAGGTACAAGGTTGGCGGGCCTGCCTAAAGGTATTTCTCCAATATAAATAGATGGATGAGCCCCTACAGGATTAAAATATCTTAGTAAAATGCTTTTAACGGGGATAGCTTTAGTGGCCTCACTTACAATTTGCTCACCCATTTGTTTAGTATAGCCATAGGGCGATTCTGCAGGCTTGGCGGGTGTTGCTTCAGTAACAGGTATTTCATCAGGATTTCCGTACACAGTGCATGATGAAGAGAAAATAAAATGGGGAATAGAAAATTCTTTGACACATTTTAGAATATTGATCAAAGAAAAAAGATTGTTCTCAAAATATAGTAAAGGTTGCTCTACCGATTCGCCAACTGCCTTATATGCTGCAAAATGAATTATGCCTTCTATATCCGGGTTTTCCTGAAATATTGCAAAAGTTTCATCATAATTGCTAAGATCAACTTTATAGTTTTTAACTTTTTTCCCGGTAATTCTTTCTATACCTGTAAGTAAAACCGGGGTTGACCTGGAAAGATTATCAACGCTGATCGCATCAAAGCCATTTTGTATAAGATCCACAATAGTATGTGCTCCTATATATCCGCAACCCCCCGTTACTAATATTTTCTTCATAATACAAAGTAAAGAGTAATTAGTACAAAATGAGTATAGATAATAAGAAAATCTTAAGAAGAGGATATAAACAAACTCATTATCCAGTAAATACAAGCTGCAAGAAAAGCGCTTACTGGTATAGTAAGTATCCAAGCCCAAAGAAGATTAAAAGTTACTCCCCATCTTACGGCAGAAAGTCTTTTAGTAGCGCCTACTCCTATTATTGAACCTGTAATAGTATGCGTTGTGCTTACCGGGATTTTCAGTGCTTCAGTTACAAACAATGTTATCGCCCCTGAAGTTTCTGCAGCAACTCCTTCAAATGGGGTTACCTTGGTAATTTTAGTTCCCATTGTTTTTATTATTTTCCAGCCGCCACTCATGGTACCTAATGCTATAGCTGAATAACATGCCAGTGGCACCCATACGGGCATTTGATCAAAAGTAGAAATGTTGCCATTAGCAATTAATGCTGCAGTAATAATGCCCATAACTTTTTGCGCATCATTACCTCCATGCCCGATACTGAATGCCGCAGAAGATAAAAGTTGAAAACGCTTGAACATTTTATTTGACTTTGCAGTGTTAAGAGAATTTAAGTAGAATGTAAAAATGGCCAGGGCAATAAGTATAGTTGCCAATAATATCCATTTAAAATTTTTACCATAAAAGATTACCTGGATAGCATATGACTGGTAGTGGGTATTTTTATTCAGGAAATCTTTATTAAATTCCAGGGTATTGGAAAGAAAAAAAATAACAGCCAGTATTACAACAGTGGATATTACTTTGGGGATAGCTCCTTTTCTAAATGAATTTATAAACCAAATTGAAATGATATAGGCCATTACCATACCTAAAACAGGTGCTATGAAAATAAATCCGACAGTTTTAAAAACAGGATCCGGGTTAACTGAATTTATACCTGCATGAGCAATTGCCGCTCCTGCGAAGCCTCCTATTAAAGTATGTGAAGAAGAAGAGGGAATCCCAAACCACCACGTTAATAAATTCCATGCAATTGCAGATAAAAGCCCTGAACAAACTACAGGCATAGTTATAAACTCCTGTTTTACCGTTTTGGCAATTGTATTAGCAACTCCATGGTCCTTAAAAATAAAGTAGGCGACAAAATTAAATAATGCTGCCCATAACACTGCCTGAAAAGGGGTAAGTACTTTAGTAGATACTATTGTAGCAATTGAGTTTGCAGCATCATGAAAGCCATTGATGTAATCGAAAATGAGTGCAAGTATTATTACAATTATTAAAAGAGACATATAACTTATTTACAGCTTCTATAATTCTCTAAGCATATTTAATTATAATAGATTCAATCACATTGGCTGCATCTTCGCACTTATCAGTAACAATTTCCATCACCTGGTATATTTCTCTTTTTTTAATAACTTCTTTGGCATCAGGCTCTGTGGCAAATAATCTTTCTATGCTCATATCAAATACATCATCGGCCTGGTTTTCAATACTATTAATCGCCACCATTGCATCAGTTATACTGCGCAAATTCTTCATATTACGCAATTCCCCTACTGCCTTTTGCACTTCGGAACAGGCATGTTGTATAAGCTCCGCCATTTTTTGTATGCCTTCATCACCCGGATCAACCTTATAAAAATTTATTTTTTTAGCTGCTGAGTAAATGTAATCAGATACATCATCCAGGGCATTTGCCAGTGAATGAATATCCTCACGATCAAATGGTGTTATAAAATTTCTGCCGAGCTCAGTGAAAATTCGATGGGTATAATCATCATTGATATGTTCCATATCCTCAATCTCTTTTATATAAATTCCCCTGGTTTCAAAATCCTTTTCCCTCACTACATCTCTCAACCTGTTGCCCATTTTCATAACGGTTTCTGCAACGCTTTCAAACAGTTGAAAAAAAACTTTGTCTTTTGGTAAAAAAATTTTCAGGAAAGAATTTGAAGCCATGCTTTTAATTTATAGTAAAAATAAAACTATCCATGCCGAAAGTTATGATTTTACTTTTGTTAATGATTTCTTAACATTGACTTGTTATCATATACCTTCGTCCATCTAAATATGACATTCCGTATTTATTTTCTATTGTTTTTTATCTCTCTATCCCATTACAGCAATGCACAATTTTTAATGGATCTGATTGATACTACAACTGACCTTGGACGATCAGTGCTATCTGTTTCAAAAAGATTCGATAACATAAGAATCGGGGGATATATACAGCCTCAATTTCAGCTAATACAACAAAAAGGAGCTAAAAGCTACAATGGTGGCGACTTTGCAGCTAATGTAAATAACCGCTTTATGTTAAGACGTGGAAGAATAAGATTTGATTATATCCATTTTAACTCTAACAGCAAGCCTTCCGTTCAGTTTGTATTCCAGTTTGATGGCACTGAACGGGGAGTTTTTATACGCGACTTTTGGGGAAGAGTTTTTGAAAATAAATTTAAATTATTCGCTTTTACAACAGGAATGTTTGCCCGGCCCTTTAGCTATGAATTAAACCTCTCCTCATCTGACAGAGAAAGCCCGGAACGGGGACGAATGAGCCAGATTTTAATGAAGACAGAAAGAGACATGGGAGTAATGGTATCCTTTGAGCCACGGCAAAAAGATCACCCTTTAAAACATTTAAAAATTGATGCCGGGCTTTTTAATGGCCCGGGACTAAATGCTTCTGCAGATTATGATAGCCATAAAGATTTTATTACCCGTATAGGATTAAAGCCATTTCTATTAATAAAAAATATTCAGCTTTCGCTGGCAGCGTCTTATTTAAATGGAGGATTGTTACAAAACACCAGGTATATATATACTACCAGAATGTTGGCCGGCGGAAAATCTTTAACACCAGATTCTTCTTTAGATAACATAGGTAAAATTGCACCCCGAAAATATTATGGCTCTGACATTCAACTCAAAATAAAACACAAAGCAGGTTTTACTGAATTGCGGGCAGAGTTTATATTAGGAAAACAAACCTCATTTGCAAATACAAGTGAAACACCTGCTGCCCTTCCAACTGATATTTCAGGTGCACTTTATATTAGAAAATTTAACGGTGCCTACTTTTATTTACTCCACAACATTGTTGATGTAAAACATCAACTGGCAATAAAGTATGATTGGTACGACCCCAATTCTGATGTTAGCGGAAATAATATAGGGAAGCCAGGTGCTAATATTAATGAAGCCAATATAAAATACTCAACCCTTGGCTTTGGCTATATAAATTACTTTAACGATAATGTAAAATTGATCTTATGGTATGATAAAGTAACCAATGAAAAAACTTTGCTTTCCAGCCATAGCAGAGATGTAAAAGATAATGTGTTTACATGCAGGGCGCAATTCAGGTTTTAGCACTACTTTTCCTATAACATTATATAGCAAGGTCACTATCTTAATGATTATTACTTTTTTTAAATCTTACTGAAGTAATTCTTTCCACTATAACCTTAAACGAAGAATCAAATTTTGGAAGCTGCTCTGTAGTACATATGTGTCTCACCTTTTTAAAATATTGTAACATGTGAGTGTCTACTGCCATTTGTTTTTCACTTACCACAACAGCCCATTTATTTATAACTGAATCAGGGATACTATCATTATAAATATTTTCATAAAATTTATTTTTCTCAGATTTCAGTGTATCAAAAATGGGGACTCTCTTTTCAAAATCAGATTTTCTCATCTCTTTGTAAACAGCCATTTGCTTTTTATCAAAGCCTATCTGATCTTCTAAAAAGGATTCTATAACGCTTCGTACATCATGGGTCTGTGATCTATGAGGCTTATCCCCGCTAAATATCAGGAATAAAAGCAAAGCGATATTAGTAATAACAAGGAAGCCTATTATAAAAACGAATGACCGCATTTTTTTCTCAGGTGGCATCATGGCTTTTCATTTTCAAGATAATATAATGCGGTGGCAGTTTCGTTATATTCATCTGATAAAGCCAGTTCGCTCTGCCCTGCTGAAGAAACAGCATTATCTATTTTTGAATATAATACAAAAGCATTTACAGCGATAATAAAGCAGATAGTTGCAAAAGCAATAGTAGGTCGTAAAAATAAAGCACTCACAACTTCCCATATTGTTGGTTTGGAATGATTAATTTTTGCAAGCACCTTAGTATAAAAATAGGGAGAAGGAACAGCAGGCTTAATTTTATTGATACTATTCAGGATATTATCAAGTTTATTATTTAATTCTGAATTATTTTTCATTACTATTATTTTAGACGAGATTTTGATTTAAATCCTTTGCTCTTATAAATTTTGCTCATAATAATTCATAAGATATTTTCTAAGATTTGTTTTAGCTCTTTGCAAAAGTGAATCTACAGCAGGTACACTTAGCTTCATGATATCACTTATCTCGTGGTAACTTAATCCTTCAATTTTATTTAATATAAAAGCAGTGTGCTGATTTTGCGGAAGATTTCTTATAGCCTTAAATAAAACAGCAGCGTTCTGTTTGTTTTCTAAAATAATTCCCGGATGAAAAAAGTCCGGAGGATCATTTATCAACTCCTCATTGTTTCCGAAAAGGCTTTGCACAAAAGCAAATCTTTTCTTTCTTTTTTTTCTCCGCAGGTGATCCATTGCTTTTGAAATTGCAATGCGGTAAAGCCATGTAGAGAGTTTGGATTCCTGCTTAAAAGTATTTATTGATTCATACACCTGAACAAAAACATCCTGCGCTACATCTTCAGCATCTTCAGCATTTTGTACTATACCCAACACTGTATTGTAGACCATTACGTGCTTTGCTTCAACAATTTCTTTAAAGGCCGAATTGTCTTTATTTTTTAAGCGTTCAATTAATATCCTTTCATCCAAGATCAAATATTTTATGCTGCAGTTGTAAACTTCAAAGATTAATTTTTCTTTACAAAGTTTTTTAATTTATAAGAAAATGTCAGCATAAAATATTGTTGCAAAACCTGGTTCTGGCTATCTTCAATATAAGATTCAGTTACATTTCTGGCTATACTGCGATTTTGTTTTAGCAGATCAAATACTGAGAATTTTAATTCACCCGCCTGGTCTTTTAAAAATTTTTTACCAACCGCCGCATTCCATAACCAATAGCTTTGGTTAAAGCCATCTGATAATCCTGAATAATAAAGATTAGTAACATCGTTCTGTATAAACCATCCTGTTTTAGAAAGCATGTTTGCCTGCAGACCGGCAGTTTGTGTAAAATAATTATTGTTAAGCTGGGGCCTTAATGAATTTTTTACCACGTTAATATTGCCTGAATAAGATATTGTAAAATCAATGTACTGGCTAATATTACTTGCCAGCACACCACCAAGGTTATAGTTATACGAATTAGAGACATTTAAAACTTTATTGATCAACCCGGGAATTTTTGAATAGGAAAAACCTGCATTAAGGTTAAGGTTGGTTTTGATAAATTTAAGAGGTAAGCCATAGGTTAAAAATGAGCGTGCAGTTAAATAACCATCAAGGTTAACAGGCCGGGAAATTTGAGAGCCCTTAAACAAAGTAATGGTTTTAGTTAATATTGAATCCCGGGAAGCGATATAGGTGGCATTTGCAACATAATCATTTGTTTTTTGCAGGAACAGGTTGGCAAAAAAACTTTGACCTTTTACAGAATTGGTAAAGGTAAACCTGGTGATGAGCGTATTTGTGTATTGTTGTTTAAGATCAGGATTCCCCGTAGTATAAAAAAACTGGTTTGAATTATTAATCACATTCTGCAATTGCTTAACCGTAGGCGGATTAGTAGAAGTGCGATACATAACCCGGACATTACTCCTGGCAGAAAGTTTTATCCTGGCCATTAAATTTGGTAAAAAATTTTTGAAAGTTTTATTTACCGAAGCCATCTGGGGGAAATCCTGGTCACTCTTTAAATTTCCTTGCTGATAAGAAAGACCAGCCGAAAACTGGTTATCTCTATCGCCATAGCGATAAGTAACGCCACCATTTTGTGTATTGAACTTACTGTTGAATTTATTGCTTAAGCTGGTATCAAAAAAAGCATATTTTGCATTTAACGAATCATATTGAAAAGTTTCCTGGTCTGCAAAACTTTTGGAGATGGATGGATTATAATTGAATTGTAACTGGGATTTTTTTCCAATTGGTTCTGTGTAAGCGAGGTTCATACTATGCTGATTTCCGTGGCTGGCCTGGTCAGAAAACTGGTTTACCACAGAATCAGAAATATCAAGTATGGATCTATAATATTGGTTTTCCGCAAACAGAAAATTCTTTCCATCTCTCTTATTAAATGCGGTATTCAAATTTACCGAAATGGTTCTTCCTCTTTTTTCAAAAGCATGCCTGAATAAAATTGAATTATTAATATTATAGCCCTTTGATTTTGTAGAAAGTTCGTTATTAGTTACACTTAACAATTCTCCCGACTGTAAAGAATTTATCCCGGAAATAAGCGAACCAGCCTTGTTATTTTGAAAACTAACATTGGGGGTTATTATTAAAGTATTTGATGAATCAATTTTATATTCTATCCTGAAATTTGCACGGTTATTATAATTGTTATTTGAAGATGAGCTTGTCTCTTTATAAAACTGGCTGGAGTCTGCTGTGATAAAGTATTGCCGGTTGATTATTTCAAGATTAGGTGTTTTGCTGTTATTATAAAAGTAACTGCCTGTTACAGTAACTTTTTTATTAAAAACATTTGAATAATTAATACCGAAAGCATTGGTGGTACTTATGCCACTTTGCTGGCCAACTAAAAAATTATTAGTGTTTCCTCCAAACCCACCCTGGGCCCCCTGAAATCCGCCACCACCCTGACCTCCACCACGGTTTCCTCCACCTCCCCGGTTACCCCCGCCGCCCCTGTTTTGGGAACTGGTAA
>JBDSAQ010000021.1:0-5961 GCA_039922095.1 Ginsengibacter sp.
GGCTTTAAATAAGAGAGTAATAATTTCATGAAGCAAATTTAAGTGAATATATTTCTGTGAAAGATCGCAACAATTGAATATTTATCATTAACATCTTCATTTAGTAATTTGCCGGAGTGAAAAAATTATTAATTGATATGCACAGGCTTGATAAAAATCCATATAATGGGCTATATACTTTTTCCTATAATCTTGGTAAAAGCCTGGCTAAGCATCAATATGAAAATGAATTTGATCTTAACTTTTATCTCGGAAAAAAGAATTTTGGAATATTTGGCAAAGCAGTTAATTACAAAGCGCATCATTCTTTAGATAAATATTTTATGCCTGCAACAAAGCAATTTGATCTGTGGCATGTTACAACATCAATATCATGGTATCGCCCTTTTAACAGGTTTACCAAAAACGTTTTCACATTACATGATCTGGGTTTTTTAATTGAACAAAAGGAAAATATTAAAAGAAATAAAAGATTGCTACACCAAATTCAGCAGAGGATAAACAGGGCAGATCATATAACTGCAATATCTCAGTTTGTAGTTGATTATTCAAAGCAATTTGTTGAATTTGGAAGCAAAAAAATTTCGGTAATTTATAATGGCTGTAATGTTCCCGAGTTCCCGGAGTTTGAAGAACCAGCGTACAAACCAACCAGGAAATTCATCTTTTCAATTGGACTAGTTCAGCCAAGAAAAAACTTTCATACGTTGCCTGCATTGTTAGCTGGCAATGATTATGAACTGATAATTGCCGGGGTGAATACTTTTGGATATGGCGATAAAATAATAACTGAAGCTAATAAACATGGTGTTGGCAACCGGGTAAAACTGATTGGTTCCGTTTCAGAAAAACAAAAGTACTGGCTGTATAAAAATTGTGAAGCATTTTGTTTTCCATCAATAGCAGAAGGCTTTGGTTTGCCTGTACTGGAAGCTATGCATTTCGGAAAGCCTGTTTTTGTATCTGATAAAACCTCATTACCTGAGATAGCCGGAGATGCAGCCTGGTATTTTAAGAATTTTGATCCGCAGTATATGCAGAAGGTTTTTAATGATGGAATGCAGGAGTATTATAAAATGATGCCAATGCAAAAGATAAAGGCACACGCTGCAAAATTTAACTGGGATAAGATTGCGGTTCAATATCTTGATGTATATAAAAGCCTGCTACTATAAATAAAATTTAAAAAACTAAGGCACTAACAACTATAAGATGAATCATACACTTGTTTCAATTGCTTTATGTACTTATAATGGCCAGAAGTTTTTGAAAAAACAAATTGATTCATTGCTAAGCCAAAGCCATACAAATCTTCAAATTATTGTTTGTGATGATGCCTCCACTGATGATACTAAAAGTATCCTTGATAGCTACACTGATCCACGCTTACAGAAAATATTCAACACACAAAATATTGGGTATGTAAAAAATTTTCAACAGGCAATACATCTTTGTGATGGCGCCTTTATTGCATTATCCGATCAGGATGATGTATGGAAAGCAGGCAAGATAGAAACTATGCTAAACAACATTGATGATGCATTATTGCTGTTTTCAGATTCTGAATTAATTGATGAAAATGATAATTATATCGGAAGAAAAATTTCTGATCTCCGTAAATTATATAATTACAAAATACTGCCAGGGTATGTTTGGAGCAATTGTGTTTGGGGGCATTCTATATTTATGAAAAGAGATTTGATAGATCATGCATTGCCTGTGCCTGAAGGCGCAAAACATGATATCTGGCTTGGCTTTACTGCTGCATGTTTGGGCAAGATAAAATATTTGCCTGAGCCTCTTACATTATATCGCCAGCATGCAGCTACAGAAACCACTACTCTTCCTGTAAAAGCCACATCACGAACCTATGCAAAAAGATACCAGGATTATATTGAGAAATTAAAATGGATCGAATGCATGAAGAGCTTTGTTCCCAACCCGGAAACGGATTTTTTTAATGAGCTGTTTAGTTTATATAGAAATCTTGAAAATGGAGATCGCATAAAATTGTTTGAATTTTTATTAAGAAACAGGAAGAAGATATTTTCTTTCAAAAAAAAATCTTACTTCAGCCAGCTAAATGAAATAAGAAAAATCTGCAGGCCTGTTTATGCGTTGCAGCAGGAAAGGAATATTAATATTATTGTATAATTGCATTGATAAGGAAACACATCTTTAATCATCGGAAAAATTTTCATCATCTTCAAAAACATACTTTTAAAGTTAATTAAGCCTTTACCACTTTCTCATGCCCAGGCAGGTGAAGATAGAATACTGCTTTTTTTATTTGGCTCAATGGGTATTAAAAAAATTACCTACATAGATATTGGAGCCAACGACCCTATACTCTACAATAACACTTATTTGTTTTACCAAAAAAAGAGCACCGGAGTTTTGATAGAGCCTGATCCTGTTTTTAATAAGATATTAAAAAGAGCACGGCCTAAGGACAAAGTGATACAGGCTGCAATAAGTGATAAGAAAACAGGCGAAGCTGATTTTTATATTTTTGATGAACCCTCTGTAAATACACTATCAAAAGAAGAGGCAACGTTACGTCAGCAAATAAGTGGATATCACTTGAAAGAAATTAAAAAGATAAAATTATTAACCATTGAAAACATAATTGCTGACCATTTTAATAATAAGCTGCCACACCTGGTATCATTAGATGTTGAGGGCGTGGATCTTGCCGTATTAGCCAGCTTTAATTTTTCTAAATATCCTGTGCCCGTATGGATTGTAGAGACCTGTGAATTTTCCGTAACTCATCTAAAGCCAAAAATACTTCCTATTATAGCTTTGATGCAAAGCAAAGGATATTTTATATACGCTGATACATATGTTAATACCATCTTTGTAAATAAAGACTGGTTTGATAATTATCAAAAGACAAACGTTGAACTTTAAAAGTAACTCTCACAGATCTCATCCCCTCAAAGAAGTATGGAGATGTAAACATTATAATTATTCCTGCAACTGATCATCTAAGATGAAGCATAAAGAAAAAATTCTAATTCTGTTTGATGGATGGCATCTGGCTTATTCTCCAACAGTAACACAATTATATGATGTGCTGTCGAATGATAATGATGTTACTATTGTTGCAGAAACTTCCAGGAAATTTGTTGATCAAAAATTAACTGGCAGAAAGGTTATTTATTATGAATGTATCAAGAAGAAGCCAACATTCATTTACAAAATATATTATGCACTTATTGCTTTAAAGAATAGAGAAGCAAAATTATTAAGGGATAATAAAATTAAATTTCAAGAGTACTATTACAGGTTCAGAACACTAAAAAAGTTGTTACAAGCTAATCAATATAAAAAAATTATTGCCGTTGATATTAAAAACCTGTTTTATTGTTCTTTATTAAAACAAAGAGTAGATTTTATTTCTTTAGAGATAGGAATTGCGGAAAATTTATTGCCTGCGATTGATACTTCTTTGATTGATTGTGTTATTATTCAAAGTAAGGAACGGCTTGATTATTTATTTAAGCACCCCTCGTTTAAAATATTCTTTATACAAAATGCCCCTGTGTTTAAAGAGATCCCGTATCATTTCGAAAAAAAGGGATTGCTTTATGGAGGAACCGCCTGGAATCCTTTTGGCTTCTATCATTGCCTTGATTATTTAAGGATTTACAAAAATGAAACATTAACTGTAAATGGCGCTGTGCCTGCCCCTGATCTAAAAAAAATTAATAAGCTATATAATGATCTCTTAAGTGAAAAGCGTTTAATTATTAGTAAAGAATATATTGAGAATGATGACCTGGTAAAATGTTTTTCCCAATTTGAAATTGGGTTTTGCTTTTACAATTTTGAAGTAAAATGGATCAATCATTTCAATTATAAATCTGCACCTTCAGGAAAATTATTTAAATATTTAGCAGCCGGTGTTCCTGTTGTATGCAGTGATATTACAGGCTTTAAGTTTGTAGCAGAATTTAAATGTGGAATACTTATTCCTGATCTGAACCCTGAAAAAATAAATGAGGCTATAAAACAAATCAGGAATAATTACGCTGAATATATAACGAATGCAATAGCTGTTGCCAAACACTTTAGTTTTGATAGATCGGTAAAGCCATACCTGGATTTTATAGAAAATGCTTAGCGTTAAGCATCCATCATACCTCCTGGTAATAAAAGGTTGGGCACTGAGCTACATTACTGAAGTAATTTTAACTGAGAATAAAGCCCAGAGCAAATCATTAACAGGATTACCTTTTTGTGTAAGTTCAACAACCAGGAGATCGTCATTTAATTTCTGAGTAACCGCAGGAAAAACAAGAACTATCTGTTGGTCACTATTGAATGAAAAATCTTTTTCAGGAATAGGGTTCTCTCCGGTGAACATTTTGGTATGAAACTGATAGCTTTTGGGCATCTTATCAAAAAGCAATAAACCAATATTAATTTCAATAAGATGAGGCTTATTAGCATTTACCGGCACAAAGCCAATTTCAACCGAGGCGTCAGCAGCATTGGTATTAAAAACAGCACATCCGGTATCAGGTGAAAAAGTTTGTGGACTCGAAGAAACTAATAAAGGTTGATTAAAAGCCAGATAACTCTTACCTATCCGTGAGTGATTGGGGCACAAAATTAAAGGCTTGGAAAGAAGTCCTGATTTTACATTTAATAACTTTGATCGTTGGGCTATTGTTAATTCAGATGGCTTGGAAAATTTCAAAAGCCCCGGCTTAATATTAAGCTTATTAACTAAATTATCCGGACTTGTTAGCCCGTCATACTTTTTCTTAACTGGCATGAGTGTGATTTATGAATGATTAAAGTTTAGCTTTTATTTGAACAAATATAATACGAGATTAATTTTATAACCAAACAAAAGTTCCTATGAAATTATTAGCTATTTCTATTTTGAAACCTTATCTGGGGCAGACTGCGCCAGAGCATGATTTGCAATTAGTTCAACATTGCTTGTCCTGTCCGAACCACTGCTGATAAAAGTTGAAACTGCTGAAAACGGCTACCGTCTGCCCCCATAGCTACAAACCCCATATTAGCCACAGTAGTTTTCAATTATTTTTTCAGATTCAACTTTATATTCGTCATATTTTTTCTCAAACAGCTTTATTTTATCTTGTGCTTTCTCTTCATTTATACCGATACTTCTAGTCCCTTTGCCTAGAAAATAAACATAATTGCTGTTTGAAATAATATATTTTTCAAGTTTGCCATCACTAAAATTGGAACGATTTGTCTTTGGTATTGCTACTTCAAGAAAAGCAAATTCTTTTGTCGGTAATGTGGACATACCTGCTATAAATTTTTTGAGTTTTTTTAATTTAAGTACTGATAAAAGTGCTGGAAATTCTGATTTATTTGTTATAAACCCCAAAGCAAGAACTTCCAAATTTTCAATGCCCTCTAAAAAATTAAAATTTTCAATCGGTTGATTCCAATCAAGTGTTCCGTCAATTTGCAAATACCTTAAACTTTTAAGTCCTTTTAGTCCATCAAAATTTGATACTCTTCGAAGATTTTCACATTGTAATGATTTTAGTTTTGTCAATTTTAATAGAGGTGTCAAATCTGAAAACCCTGAAACGTATTCAAGTATTAATTCTTCCAAATTGATAAGGTCTCCAATAAATTCAATGTCTGTTGCCCTAAAAAAAGTCACTCTCAACCGTTTTATGTTTGTCAATTTACGGATTGCTTGAATTTGCTCTTTGCTCGGGTCGTGAAGTGTTAACTCTTCAAGGTTTGGGCAATCAAATATTTGTTCCCAAAGTCCCTTGTCTTGTTTTTTGCTTATTGTAAGTATTTTAACTTCTTCTTTGTTTGAAATTTTAAAATTCGCAACAAAGGCGTATCTGTCTCTATTTGGAATTGTTGTCCAATAGTCGGCAGTTCTGTCTAAAAAATCTCCAAAGTGATGTCTCATTATTTGTGTGGTGTCACTTTACTATTGAAGCCAAC
>JBDSAQ010000022.1:0-4964 GCA_039922095.1 Ginsengibacter sp.
ACAGACATGCAAATGCCCTTTATGGATGGAATTCAACTGGCAAAAAATGTTAGAAAGGTATACCCTTCAATTCCTATTATCCTGCTTAGCTCCGTTGGTGAGGATTATAGTAAAGACGAACTTTTCAATTCAATATTAAATAAACCTGTAAGGCAGCATGTACTAAGTAAACATATTTTAAATGCACTTCATCCTGAAAATAAATCTCTGTCAGGAGATAAAAATATCCAGGAAAAATTGCCTGGAAATTTTTCAGAAAAGTATCCGTTAGAAATTTTAGTTGCTGAAGATAACCGGATAAACCAGAAAGTGATTTTCCATATCTTAAATAAATTAGGGTATAAGCCCACACTTGCTGAAAACGGGACTCTCGCCGTTGATGAGGCACGTAAAAAACAGTATGATATTATTTTGATGGATATGCAAATGCCTGAGATGGACGGACTTCAGGCAACCACCTTCATCAGGGAAAACCTGGAATGGCAACCTATAATTATTGCATTAACTGCAAACACAATGCAGGGCGACCAGGAAATATGTTTAAACGCCGGGATGAACGATTATCTTTCCAAGCCCGTTAAATTAGAAGAGCTAACCAATAAACTTGAAAAATGGTCATTGGCAAAAGTTGAAAGTTTAAATTTAGTGTAAGCTAATTCTGCTTTATCAAAACTGGCGCATAAAATATATTCTTCTGTCTTCATTTCCTGTTTTATCCTCCTCATTTACTGTAACAATTATTCTTTAAAAAATTCGTTTCATTTCTACAGAAATCCGCTGTGCCACATAGCGACTGTTTTGATAAATTAAATATTATGAAACATTGCTGCTACCTGTTTTTTTTATTTATGCTCATTCCATTTTTGGGATTATCACAAAGGAAACATGTTCAATTTGAACATATAGGAACAAGTGCAGGCCTTTCTCAAAGTAATGTAATATGTATTTTTCAGGATAGCCGGGGCTTTATGTGGTTTGGAACCAGGGATGGCTTAAATAAATATGACGGCTATAAATTCACCGTTTATAAATATGATGCAGATAATGAAAACAGCCTGAGTAATAATACTGTTGAGGATATTTCTGAAGATGAAAATGGAAATCTCTGGATCGCTACAAAGGGAGGAGGTTTGAATTTGTTTAATTGGGAAAAAGAAAAATTCACACACTACAGATACGATGCGCAAAATGCTAATAGCTTAAGGAAAGATTATGTAAATAAATTGATGCATGACAAAGCAGGAAATTTATGGGTAGGGACTCAGGGCGGTGGCTTAAATATGTATGATAAAGAAGCCAACCAGTTTATTTATTATTTACACAATTCAAACGATCCAAAAAGCCTTAACTCTGATAATGTAAAAGATATCAGGGAAGATAAAGAGCATAATCTCTGGATAGGAACAGATATTGGTTTGGAATTATTTGATAAAAAAACTAAAACATTCAGGCACTTTAAATATGCTGTAAAAGAAAATGAACACTCAAATAATACTGATTGGACCCTATTGATAGATAGCAAAGACCGGCTTTGGGTTGGTACACATGGTGGGCTTGGCTTATTTGATAAGAAAAATGAGACTTTCATAAATTACAAAAACCCCTCAAACGATAATAATTTAAATCATATAAAATCAATTGAAGAAGATGATAATGGAAATTTATGGATAGGAACAGAGAATGGTGGGATATGTGTATTTAATATACAAACCAGTACCTTTCAAAATTATGCACAGGATGATGCTGATAATTCCAGCTTAAATGATAATTCTATCTGGTCAGTTGGTAAAGATAAAAAGGGAAACATCTGGATAGGCACATTTAGTTCGGGCCTTAATTTTGTAAACCAGGAAGCCAATAAATTTACGCACTACAAGCACACCTCTTCTCCAGGTAGCTTAAGCAATAATAAAGTTTTGGCAATTTTTGAAGATTCAAAACAAAATCTTTGGATAGGCACCGATGGTGGCGGACTGAATTTGTTTGATACCAAAACCGGAACATTTACCCACTACCTGCACGATCCCCGCAACAAAAATAGCTTAGGCGGAAATTACGTATTAAGTATAGCTGAAGATGGTGAAGGCAATTTATGGATTGGCACATGGGGCGATGGGTTAACAGTATTTAACAAGGATAAAAACACTTTTAAACATTTTAAGTATGACCCATTAAAGCCAAACGGATTGCGAAGTTCGAATATCTGGAACATTTTTAAGGACCACCAAAATAACATTTGGATAGTAGAATATGGCGTGGGCGTGGGCAGGTACGATAATAAAAATGACATCTTTATCCATTATACAAAAGATGAAGCCAACCCATCAAGTATTGGCAATAATTTCGTAAATGGGATTTGGGAAGATAAGGATCGGAATCTTTGGTTTCAGACTATTGGCAGCGGCCTCGATTTGCTTAATAAAGACCAAAAAACTTTTACCCATTTTATAAACAGCGAAAACAAAAATAGTATTAGCAATAACGAGGTGTTCTGCATGGCTGAAGATAAGAGTGGCATTTTATGGATAGGAACTATCCTCGGATTGAACAGTATGGATAAAAAAACCGGAAAGTTTACAAGATATTATATTAAAGATGGTTTACCCAGTAATACAATTGAGGGGTTATTAATAGATGAGAAAGGAATATTGTGGATCAGCACATTTAATGGTATATCCAGGTTTGACCCGGCAACTAAAGTGTTTAAAAACTTTGGAATAAATGATGGTTTGCAATCTAATGAATTTAAGATAAACTCATCATTTAAAAGCCGCAGTGGTAATATGTACTTTGGTGGTATTAACGGCTTTAATGAATTTAATCCTCAAACAGTAAATGAAAAAAAGTATGAACCGCCTCTTGTTCTTACGGACTTTCAAATATTCAATAGCCGTGTCCCAATTGCTGTTAAAAAAGGAGATATATCACCTTTAAAGAAAAATATTACAAATACAACAAATTTAGTATTGTCTTATAAACAGTCAGTTATTTCATTTGAATTTGCATCTTTAAATTATGATGTTGATTATAAAAAGCAATACTCGTATATGCTGGAACCATTCGATAAAGCCTGGAATAATATTGGCGCTAAACACACAGCAACCTATACAAACCTAGACCCGGGAAAGTATACGTTTAGAGTAAGAGGTCTTGATAATGAAGGCAAATGGTCCTCACGTGAAATAAACGTTCAACTTACAATTACTCCTCCGTTTTGGTTAACGTGGTGGTTTAAACTACTTGTTGCCATAAGTATTCTGGGCGGCTGTATTGCGTTTTACAAAATACGTATGCGAACCATTAATGCCCAAAAAAGAATGCTGGAAAAGCAGGTAGAAGAACGTACAAAACAATTCGTGCATTCAACACAGGAAGAACAAAAGGCAAGAATTGAAGCTGAAAAAGCCCGCCAGGATTCTGAGCTGGCAAACCAGGCAAAGAGTGTTTTTCTTGCTACCATGAGCCATGAGATTAGAACTCCTATGAACGGAGTAATTGGAATGTCTTCCCTGCTGGCTGAAACAATTTTAACTGATCAGCAACGGGATTATACAAATACAATTACTACCTGCGGTGAAAGTTTACTAAATGTAATCAATGATATTTTAGATTTTTCTAAAATCGAATCCGGTAATATGGAACTGGAGAAGGAGGATTTTAATTTGCGTGCATGTATAGAAGATGTACTTGACATATTTGGTACTAAAGCAGCGGGCATAGGCATAGATATCGTGTACCAAATTGATAATGATGTTCCATTGCAAATTGTGGGAGATGATTTAAGGCTCAGGCAAATAATAACAAACCTGGTAAGCAATGCAATGAAATTTACTCAAAAGGGAGAAGTGTTTGTAGGAGTGCATCTAATCAAATCAGATGAGTTAGAAAATATGACCTTGCAATTTGAAGTAAGGGATACAGGTATTGGTATTCCTCCTGATAAATTAAATCGCTTATTTAAAGCCTTCTCGCAGGTCGATTCATCTACTACCCGCAAATATGGTGGTACAGGTCTTGGCCTTGCCATTTCTGAAAAACTAGTAAAGTTGATGGAGGGTGAAGTTCATGTTGAGAGCCAGGAGGGGCAAGGATCCACATTTTCATTTACAATGAAAACTACTGCAGGCAAAAAGGTTCTTAAGGTTTATACCCAGTATGATATGGCCGACCTGCAAAATAAAAGAGTATTGGTTATAGATGATAATATGACAAACCTGGCAATTCTTAAAAACCAGCTTGAACTTTGGAAATTGATACCCATACTTGCGGATTCAGGCGAAGAAGGATTGGAAATTTTATCAAAAGATGCTAAAATTGAACTGATACTTACAGACATGCAAATGCCTTTTATGGATGGTATTCAACTTGCAAAAAATGTTAGAAAGCTCTATCCCTCAATTCCCATTATCCTCCTTAGTTCTGTTGGCGAAGATTACAGTAAAGATGAACTTTTCAATTCGATATTAAACAAGCCGGTAAGGCAGCACGTATTAAGCAAGCATATTCTAAATGTACTTCAACCACAAAATAATTCTCAGTTAGCTGAAAAAAGTATTCAGCAAAAACTGCCCGGGAATTTCGCAGAAAAAAATCCTTTGGAAATTTTAGTTGCTGAGGACAACCTCATTAATCAGAAGGTGATTTTGCATATCCTGAAAAAATTAGGGTATGTAGCCGGCCTTGCCGAAAACGGATTAAAAGCTGTTGAAGAAGCCCGTAATAAGCAATATGATATTATCTTAATGGATATGCAAATGCCGGAAATGGATGGGCTCCAGGCAACACGGTTTATAAGGAAAAACCTGGAATACCAACCAATAATTATTGCCTTAACAGCAAACACTATGCAGGGTGACCAGGAAGAATGCATAAATGCGGGAATGAATGATTTTATTTCGAAGCCAGTTAAGTTAGAAGAGCTAACCGGTAAGCTCGAAAAATGGTCATTGGCCAAAATAAAAGAA
>JBDSAQ010000023.1:0-22500 GCA_039922095.1 Ginsengibacter sp.
AATGACCGACTGGGGCGTGCACCTGCTCGACTATGGTTTACTAGGAATGAAATCGCCGGTTCCGAAATCTATCTCCGCGCTTGGCGGCAGGTTTGCCTATCCTGATTTATATGAAGAAACCCCGGACACTCTTACAACATTGTATGAATTTGATGGCTTTAACCTGGTGTGGGATTCTGCTATGGGTATTGATAATGGCTCATACGGTCTCGACCATGGTATTGCTTACATTGGAAACAATGGCACCCTTATTTTAAATCGCGGTGGCTGGCAGGTTATTGAAGAAAGACAAAGTAAGAACAAAGTTAGCAAACCATTGGTGAAGCCTACCGATGTGGGGGTCAATAAACATATGGAGAATTTTTTCAGTGTTATTAAATCCAGGAAGATGGAAGACCTTAATTGCTCTATACAGGCAGGGGCTCATGTAGCTACCGTGGCGCAGATGGGTAACATAGCTTTTAGAAGCGGGAAAAAACTGGAATGGAACGATACCACGCATTCATTTAAAGATGAATCCATTAACAAACAATATTTAATGAAAGAATACCACAACGGGTATAACTTGCCTAACATTTAATTTATAATTATAAAAAACACTGAATGAAAAAAGCTTATTTATTTTTAATAACTGCATTATTATTTACCAATTTTATTTTTGCCCAAAGAACGGACAGCATAATGAGGATGCGTGTAAGAGATAGCTTAAATAATATTTTAGCACATAAAACAGAATATTATTCACCCGTGCCTCCAATAATTAATCCGGGTGAAAGTTATGGCAATGCCCCGTCTGATGCTATAGTTTTATTTGATGGAAAAAATCTTGATCAATGGGTTTCCAATATTGACACTACTAAACCTGCAGGCTGGATTGTTGCAGATGGTATAATTACAGTAAATAAAAAAGCAGGGGATATCCAAACCAAAAACTCTTTTACTGATTTTCAATTACATATTGAATACCGTATTCCGGAAAATATTACAGGCTCAGGGCAGGCACGTGGTAATAGTGGAATTTTTTTAGCTGCGCTTCCGTGGGGAGCTGGTGGATATGAGTTACAGGTGCTGGATAATTACAATAACACAACGTATGTAAACGGACAGGTAGGCAGTATGTATAAACAGGCTGTACCTTTGGTAAATGCATGCCGAAAACCTGGGCAGTGGCAAACATATGATGTAATATGGACCGCTCCCCGTTTTAATGATCATGGCATTTTACAATCACTTGCCAGGGTTACAGTTTTTCATAATGGAGTGCTTGTACAAAACAACACATCATTGTTAGGAGACACGCCTTATACAGGCCAGCCGGCTTACAGGGTACATGGACCTGCCCCTATAAAATTGCAGGCGCATGGTGATAAAAGTGAACCCATAAGCTACCGGAATATTTGGTTAAGAGCTTTATAGTGTGTTGTGAATAATGATGGTGAATGGGCAATGGTGAATGGGCAATATTCAGTAGCCAAGGTGGGAAATTTGATGCAACATTGAAGTATGTATACCTATAACTCTCAACTAAGCAGTTCCTGTATAAACCAAATGTGATAGAATGATACCTGTTGCTACAGCGGCATTCAGCGATTCGGCACCACCATAGCGGGGAATTATTATCTGGTCTGTTACTAAATTTAATACTTCCCTATTAATACCTTTTGATTCATTGCCTATAAGTATTAACCCGGTGGTAATGTTATTTAAAGAGTACAGTGATTTTCCATTCAGCGAAGCGGCATATACATCGATCTCTTTATTCTCAATAATAAATTCTTCCAGTTTTTTATAAAAAACATTAACCCTTGCAATACTTCCCATTGAAGCCTGAACAACTTTGGGATTATACATCTCAACACAATTTTCACTGCAAATAATATTTTTAATATTAAACCAATCAGCAATTCTAATTATTGTTCCCATGTTTCCCGGATCCTGAATATCATCAAGCATTAGATTTAGTTTCTGTTGCAAAACAAATTCATCTGCCTGTTTTTTATAAAATATTCCTACAACTTTATTTGGGGTATGCAAAAGGGATATTTTTTCTAACTCAATTTCTGTTATTGCCAGTTTATTCTTTTGCTCTACAGGCAAAAGCAATTCTTCATTTTCATTGATAAAATCATCAAGAGCACAAATCATTTTACATATAAATCTCCCTGAGCTTAAAAGCTCTGTTATCACCTTAGGGCCTTCTGCAATAAATACACTATGCTCATCCCTGAATTTTTTCTGATGTAAACTTTGGATATATTTTAGAATAGATTTGCTTAACATTGGCGTTAATTATGGTATTGAGCATCACGGATAAAAAATATTCTTCCCATTATTTCAATTTGTTTTTTATTTCAATATTTTTTTTCTCAGGATGTACTGTAGTGCGTAAATATCAAAAAGATAAGCCTTTTGTTTATAACAATATTATCAATTTAAATATTGATGACGTAACCCCTGATGAAAAAGTTATTATCAAATCAAGGTTAAACACCCAACTGGACGACAGCTCAAAAGTAAGAATCAAAGATGTAGCATTTGTATTGCACTACATTGATAAGCCACCTGTTTTTGATACAGTTGCAGCAAGGCAATCATCAGATAATATGCAGGTTTCTATGGTGAACCTGGGCTACTACAGCGCTAAAACTAATTACACATTTAATATTGACAGTGCTAACCGGCAACATGAAAAAAAGGTGACTACTACATATAATATTGAAGCAGGAAGGAGAACACTCATTGATACTTTTGCTTATCTTCTTTATAAACCTGAATTACAGCAACTCGCAGTACAAACAAGAGATAAATCTTCCCTGCAAAAAAATGCACCTGTTACCAAAGCTGCCATAGCAAACGAATCTTCAAGGCTGGTTGATCTCTTTCGCAATAATGGTTATTATAAATTTACTGCAGAAGAATTAAGGGTTACCGGTGATACTACAATTGAAGCCCTTACTACCGTGTCGGATGATCCCTTTGATGCCTTGCGTTTACTGGCTGAAGCAAATGAAAAAAGAAACAAGCCAACAATAAAGCTGGCAATACAATTAGATAAGTCAAACGACAGTACGAGGCTTAATAAATATTACATTAACGATATTTATATTTTGCCTGATTATATACCGGGAGACGTTTATACCGATTCTGGTTTAACTCAGAGTATCATTAATAATTATATCATTCGTTATCATAAAAAAATATTTACTAATCATCTTCTCGCTAATAGTGTTACTATAAAAAAAGGAGATACATACAGCCAGGACGATTATTTTAAAACCCTGAATAGCTTTTATAAACTTGGCGTTTGGGAAAGCCCGGGCATAGATATAATTGAAAGAAAAGACACCAATCTTCTTGATCTTGTTGTTAAGCTTATACCTATAAAAAAATATGGGTTTGAAGGTAGCATTGAACTTAGCTATTCGGCAAACAGCTCAACCACCAACGGTATTTCCGCAAGTAATTCTGGCAATCTTTTAGGCGTTTCCGGCAATGTATCTATACTCAACAGAAACTTAAAAAAGCAGGCCATAAGAATGACCAATGGCATTAGAGCGGGGGTGGAATTTAATACCAGTAAAAGAACGGGCAGCTCTTTAATCAACTCCAATGAAATAGGATATAGCAACAATATTACTATTCCCAAATTTGTAACACCTTTTAAGTGTATCAACCAAAAAAAATTACTTACTCAGCAAACTTTTATCAATACCAATATCTCTCTGATAAATAGAATCAATTTTTTTCACCAACAAATTTTTAATACCGGGTTCGGCTATAACTGGACCAAAAAAGCTAACAGAAACTGGACCTACAGGCCATTAAGCATTGATTTCAGAAGATTATATAATCGCAGCGATAGTTTTGATGCTACCTTAAACAGGTTCCCTTTCTTAAGATATTCTTTTAATACAGCTTTGGTAATAGGGCAAACTTTAAGCTTTACATCATCTTATATAAATCCGAAATTTCCGCAAAGGCAACGATCATTCAAATTCAACATAGAAGAATCAGGTTTGCTTTGGGGAAGATTAAAACCGGTTTTAAGCAGTGCCGGTAAACAAAATTTTTTAACCAAATACTTAAAGCAGTTTATTAAAACTGATATTGAATATACCTATATAATAAGTCATCCAAAATCAGCGGTGGTTTTTAGATTATTTGGCGGTGTGGGAATTCCATTATCAAAAGCCGATACTACGCTGCCTTTCTTTAAACAATATTTTGGCGGTGGCCCCAATAGCATGCGTGGATGGCCTGTAAGAGGTATTGGTGTTGGCGCCCAAAAACTGCTGCCCTATAACAGTAATAATACTTTCAATGACAGAACGGGGGATATACAACTTGAGGGAAATGCTGAATACCGCTACAATATAGCTCCCCTGTTCTCAAATGCGATAACTTTAAAAGGAGCTCTTTTTATTGACGCAGGCAATATATGGAATTATAAAAATACAAAGACCAACGGAACTGTTGACAGCACACAATTCAAATTCCAAAACATTTATAAGCAATTAGGTGTATCAGCTGGTACAGGCTTTCGTCTGGATTTTAATTATTTTCTTATAAGGTTTGATCTTGCTTTCAGATTTAAAAGGCCTGATATAACTGCCAATGATGGGTGGCAAATACCAAGTCTGAATTTTCTAAATCTTTTTGGAAGTAACATTGAAAGAAAGAGATGGCGTTATGAAAACTTCAATTTTACAATTGGGATTGATTATCCTTTTTAGAGAATTGTTATAACAAACGATTAAGCCTGCCAAAAAACAACAGTAAATAATAAAGCACCACTTAACAAAAACTTCTGATGCAGACTATTGCCAATCTTCTATCTGAAATCGAAATCCCGAATACACGTTTAACATAGTTTCTCTGTAAGTTTGCTGCCTAATGATGAGTACGTACTAATGAAGATCAAATCATTTCTGGCAAAACCTTTTGCTAATTATATTTTTAAGCAGATAAAAAAGAGCATGTCAACTGCTGTTGCAGACCAGGGTAACCTGCTGCAGCAACTTATAAAGACCGCTGCTAAAACTGAATTCGGAAAGCAACATTCATTTGAAAATATTAAAACTCACGCCGACTTTATACAAAATGTACCCATAAGGGATTACGAGGATTTAAAAAAATATATAGAAGCTATTAAGCAGGGGAAGCACAATGTTTTATGGAAGGGACAGCCAATTTATTTTGCTAAAACAAGTGGCACTACAAGTGGAATAAAATATATCCCGATTACTAAAGATTCTATACAAAACCATATTAATACAGCCAGGAATGCATTGTTATGCTATATGGCTCAAACCGGTAATACAGCTTTTGCGAATGGTAAATTAATTTTTTTAAGCGGCTCTCCTGAGTTGGAACGCGTAGGCGGCATACCTACGGGCAGGTTAAGTGGTATTGTTAATCATCACGTGCCACGCTATTTACGGGCAAATCAATTGCCTTCTTTTGAAACCAATTGTATTGAAGACTGGGAAACAAAGCTTGATAAAATAATTGATGAAACCCTGACCCAGGATATGAGGCTGATAAGCGGCATACCCCCATGGATGCAAATGTATTTTGATAAACTTACGGCCAGAACAGGCAAAAAGATAATGGATATTTTTCCGAATTTTTCACTTCTGGTGCATGGTGGCGTAAACTTTGAACCCTACAAAGCAAAACTATTTGAGAGCATCGGAAAAACGATTGACACTATAGAAATGTATCCTGCAAGTGAAGGTTTTTTCGCCTTTCAGGACAGCCAGGAGGAAGAGGGTTTATTGCTTAATACAGACAGTGGAATATTTTTCGAATTTGTTCCGGCAGCCGAAATTTTTAATGACACTCCAACCCGGCTTACATTAAAAGATGTTGGGATTAATGAAAATTATGTGCTTATAGTAAGCAGCAATGCAGGTTTGTGGGCTTATAATATGGGAGATACTATTAAATTTATTTCATTAGATCCTTACCGCATTGCAGTTACCGGCAGAGTAAAATATTTTATATCTGCCTTTGGGGAGCATGTAATTGGAGAAGAAGTTGAATCAGCTTTAATGACTTCAGCAAACGAGACCCATGTTCATATTACTGAGTTTACAGTGGCTCCTTTCATTTCAAAAGATGGTGAGAAAAGCTATCACGAATGGTTTATTGAATTTGAAAACACACCTGACGACATTGCTGCTTTTGCAGAAAAAATCAACCTGCATCTCAGCCAAAAAAATATTTATTATGATGATCTTATTAAAGGAAATATACTTCAACAACTGAAAATTTCTCCGGTTAAAAAAAATGGTTTCATTGATTATATGAAAAGCATTGGTAAACTTGGCGGACAAAATAAAGTTCCCCATCTTAGTAACGACAGGAAGCTTGCGGATGAATTAAAACCGTGGCTCATTTAACAGTCAATTATAAATTATCAATTGTTAAATTGCCAATTATACTTTGTCAATTGTAAAAATTATCTTTACTCCCTTTCGAAAAAAAATGGCAAAAAAAAGAATAGCAATTTTTGGATCAACAGGTTCTATTGGCACTCAGGCTTTGGAAGTTATTGACGCCAACCCTGAGCTATTTGAGGTTGAAATTCTCACTGCACAAACCAATGATGCTTTGCTGATTCAGCAGGCATTTAAATTTAAGCCTAACGCTGTTGTAATTGGTGATGAAAGTAAATATGAGAAATTAAAATCTGCGCTGTCATCCACAGATGTGAAAGTTTTTTGTGGTGAGGGGGCTTTGGAAGAAGTAGCAGATTTTGATACGTACGATATGATGCTGGCGGCTATTGTGGGATTTGCAGGCCTAAAGCCCACACTTAAAGCAGTGGAAAAAAATAAAGCGATCGCTCTTGCAAACAAAGAAACTTTAGTTGTGGCCGGGGATATCGTAATGCAAAAAGCGCTTCAAAATAAAGTACCCATTATTCCCGTAGATAGTGAGCACTCAGCAATATTTCAATGCCTTATAGGAGAATCACGCAACCCTATTGAAAAAATAATTCTGACTGCAAGCGGCGGCCCTTTCTTAGGTAAAAAACCCAATTATCTGGTTAATGTAAAAAGAGATCATGCACTACAGCATCCAAACTGGAAAATGGGTGCAAAAATCACTATAGATTCTGCAACCCTTATGAATAAAGGTCTTGAAATGATTGAGGCAAAATGGCTTTTTAATTTACATCCTGATCAGATACAAGTGCTAATACATCCTCAAAGCATAATTCACAGCATGGTTCAATTTCAGGATGGCAGCATAAAAGCACAATTAGGTTTGCCGGATATGAAATTACCTATACAATATGCACTTGCATTTCCAAAACGATTGCAGAATAACAGCAGGCGTACAGATTTTAAAAAGATAAATGTGCTTGGCTTTGAAGAGCCCGATATCAAAACATTCCGGAACCTTACTCTTGCTACACAGGCGCTCGCCAAAGGAGGAAATCTTCCCTGCGTTTTAAATGCCTCTAACGAGATTGCAGTATGGGCTTTTTTAAATAACCGGATTGGATTTTTAGATATGACAGCGGTGGTAGAACGAACTATGGATTATGTAACTTATATAGAAAAGCCAAATCTTGAAGAATATTTTGAAAGCGACGGCGAGGCTCGTAATTTCGCCGCTTCATTAATAAAAATTTAAAACCCCTAACTTTCTAAAGGAGGAATAAAACCTTTGGGGTTTGGGGTTCTAACAATCTAAAATATAAGCCCTTTAGGGGTTGGGGTTAACATGACAACATTAGCTATTAACTGGTCGCAGGTAGGTTTACAACTCGGAACTTTATTATTTTCTCTTTCCATACTGGTAATTATTCATGAGTTTGGGCATTATATAACAGCGAAATTGTTTAAATGCCGGGTTGAAAAATTTTATTTATTTTTTGATCCATGGTTCTCTATTGTTAAAAAGAAAATTGGTGAAACTGTATATGGCATTGGCTGGCTCCCACTTGGGGGTTATGTAAAAATTTCAGGCATGGTAGATGAAAGTATGGATAAAGAGCAAATGAAACAACCACCGCAGCCATGGGAATTCAGAAGTAAGCCTGCCTGGCAACGATTAATAATAATGCTTGGTGGTGTTACGATGAATATTCTTTTAGCCTTTTTTATTTATGCAATGATCCTGTATACATGGGGTGAAAGTAAAACTCCTATTAAAAATGTATCAAACGGAATAGGAATAACTGATAGCCTTATGTATGATCTTGGTTTTAAGGATGGCGATAAAATTCTTTCAATAAATGATCAGCCTATTTTTTACTATGAAGATATTTTACGAAAGTTAATAGTGGGTGAAAAAGTTACTGTGGAGAGGGAAGGTAAATCCGTAAATATAATGTTACCAGTAAATTTAATTGGCAATCTTGTTGAGAAAAAGAGAAGTGGTGTTCCATTGTTTATTCAAAGATTTCCGATTATTGTTAACATAGTTCCTGATACTTCCAGGGCAAAACAAGCCGGCCTTAAACATAGTGATAAGATAACAGGAATTGATTCAGTAGAAACACCTTTTTATGATATGTATGTTAAGGCTTCCGCTGATAGGAAAGGTGATTCTGTCAAACTAAAAGTGCTACGTAATAATTCTCCTTTGGTACTTGATGCAAAAATTTCTTCTGAAGGTAAATTGGGCTTTGTTGCTTATGGAGACCCTTACGACCTGGATAGCATAGGCATAATTAAAATGGAACATAAATCATTTGGATTTTTTGAGTCATTCCCTGCGGGTGTAAGGCATGGAGCTCAGAAATTAAATGACTACGTGGATCAATTCAAAAAAATGATAACACCTGCAACAGGCGCTTATAAAGGAATAGGCGGGTTTAAAGGAATGGCATCAATCTTTCCTAAAAGCTCGTGGAGTTGGGAAGCTTTCTGGACAATCACAGCTTTTTTTTCTATAGCATTAGCATTTTTTAATGTATTACCAATACCTGCTCTGGATGGCGGCCATGTTTTATTTACGTTGGTAGAAATGATTACAGGCCGTAAGCCCAGTGATAAGTTTTTAGAGTATGCTCAAATTGCAGGCATGATAGTATTATTTTCATTAGTACTGTATGCAAATGGTAATGATTGGTTTGGGTGGGGGAGAGGGAAGTAGTTGACAATTGAATTGGTCAGGGGCAATTAAAGCTATAGAAAGCTTGTGAAAAGCCGGCCGTGCTCTCCGCATGTTTGCTTTTCTCTAATCATTCCGCAAGCCGCAGTTCTGGAACGAAGTAATTGTTTGCATACAACAAACTGCTCATTTAAAAATTTATAAAGTTCACTATCCCTAAAGCAAAGTCGAGTGATTTTAATTTATAGTATTTTGTTTCATTATTAATTATCCATTATCAATTGTCAATTATTTATAAATCTATTCCAATCTTCTTCATTAAAACAGAGGCATTTAAACTGGTGCATATTCCTGGTTTTAAGAGGTAATCAAAATAAAGTTCATCATTAGTTATTTCCGCATCAAAATGATAGTTCAAAATATTTTCAGGATAGGTATCCTTTAGTTTTGCAAGCTCAACGTCATGAGTAGCGATAATCCCAACACCATTGTGTTTAATCAGTTGTTTTAGTAATGCAACAGATCCGGTATGCCTGTCAAGTGAATTTGTTCCCCGTAAAATTTCATCTAATAAAATAAAAATCTTTTCTTCTTTATTTACCTGTTCAATTATTGTTTTTAGTTTTTTTAATTCTGCATAAAAAGTTGACGTGCTTTCTTCAAGATTATCAGCAATACGCATACTGCTTATCATTTTAACAGGCGATAAAATAAAATAATCTGCACATACTGGTGCTCCAGCCATGGCAAGTACTATATTTATCCCAATACAGCGCAGGTAAGTGCTTTTGCCAGCCATGTTGCTTCCTGTTACCAACATTAATTCTCCGCTTCTCTCTATTTTAATATTATTATCTACCCTTTTATTTTTATTTATAAGCGGATGACCAACCTGTTTCCCATCAATAAAAAAATGCTTATCTTTTAAAAGAGGGAAACTCCATTCCGGGTGATTAAAGCTTAAGATTCCAAAACTATTCAGTGCTTCAAAATAACCGAGCATATCAAACCATCCAATAACATGTCCCTTGTTTTTATCTTTCCATTTTTCAAGACTTATCACCTGTTGTAAACTCCATAATAATAAAATATTCAAAGGTGCGGCAAGTACAAGATTATAGCGGAGATCTAATCGTTCTAAAATATTTTTTATACTTTTTAGTTCACCTGATGCAGAATTGTTTTGGCTGATGAGCAGTTGTTGCATTTTAATCAGAAGGGGAGAAGTAAATGAAGTTTTTTCTAACAATTTTATACTGGCAGATAGTACATCCAGTTCGTCAACCATCTTTGATAGCTGCTCATGAATTGGGGATACCTTTTTATTAATGATGTAAGCAATTACTACAAATGCCATTAAAAAATAAATAAGCACCGGCAATTGTATCCGGTCAAAAATGTATAAGGCTACAGCAAAACATATAATGCCAGGTAATAAATAGCGCAGCCAATTCCATGGTTTAAATTTCAAAAAACTATTTGGCTCTAAAAGCCATGCCTGCAAGCGTTCTTTTGTATTCGTTTGAATTTTTTTTTCTTTTCCAATTGCCTGAAGTTCTTGCTGCCACTCAGTTTTTTGAGCTATTTCTTTAATAGCATTTTGCCTTTCAGATATAGTTTCAACTTCTGAAGCATTTAATAGCCATTGTGCAAATAAGCTGCTTCCCGGTTCAGAGGTAGTACGGTTTATATATTGAAATAAAGAAGCTCTTCCGAAAATATCAAGGTCATTGGCATACATATGATTTTCCTGCATAAACTCCTTTCCATCAGCAAAATGATAATAATCGTGTTGAAGCGCCCTTTGCTCATCCTCATTAATTTTTATTAAATGCCTGGTGTGTTGTATGGCATAATTATTATCATTATCTGCAAAAATTAATTTTATAAAAACAGCAAATAAAATAATAGATACAATAATTATCAATCCTAAATTATAAGACCAAAGAAAATAAATCGCTGCAATTAAAACGACTGCTGCTAAAAATCTCCACACCCCCAAATGTGATTTTTTTTCTAACAGGGAAAATAATTTTTTTTGCAATTGCTGTAATCTTTCGCTGTAATAAATTTCAGGAGTCATGTACGCATTGTTAATGAAGAGGGTTGCAAATGTATAGAGGCATTAACATTATAATCACAATCCGTAAAAGTTTTTCAAAATGTAATTTGTAAATTTGCTTTCAATTGATTGGGGCCGACCGGTTTTGACAGCATAGTTCTTTATAAGTATAAGCATGTAGTGCGTTGCGTAATCAGCACTTAAATCTTAATACGTAAACTCTAAATGGCAATACTTCGTATGCCATGGCTGCCTAATTCATTGAATTAGCAACCATTAGGGCCGGGATATAAGGCTGGCCTGTTGCCTCTTTCCCCGCCGACTCAAAACAATAACAGGATGCTGCAGCTCAATGCCGTGAGAATTGCTTAAGACCATCCGGCTAAGGATTTGGTTGGTTAGTTTTGCTCCTGCCACTTCCCTACAATTAATGCAAAAATAAACATGTAGAAAGCTTATAGCGGATATGTTTGGACCAGGGTTCGACTCCCTGCGGCTCCACCAGGCAGTTTTAAATAAAAGCTCTTAAACAATTTAGGAGCTTTTATTTTTATTTCCAATAGTACTTTTAGTTGCAGATTATAAATATTCTTTGATATGAATATTCTTTATCTTTTAGTCTCTGCTTTCAATTCTCTTATTGAAAAAAATATTATTCCGAATAATAAACTAAATATTATTGTGAATGCCCATACAGATATATTTTGGTGAGGATGCACCAGTGAACCTTTAATATAAGAGGCAAGACCAATGGGGTTTGTAATAATATCCCAACTATTAAATCTAAGAAATCTACCCAGGTAAACCCCATAGCCACAAAGAGTAATAAAAAACAACAAACTAACGTGTACCCATTTATTTTCAAAATGTCTCTTTAAAAATTTTTCTACCTGCATAAGAGATAATGTTCCCATTATAATTCCATTCCAGGAGCCTGAGGATACAAGTATCAGATCAAACCAAACAGGGCAGCCCGGTCGTGTTGTAAAATGAAAGAGATCAGTTACCAGGTAAGGTCCATTTGGAAAAAACAGCAACCATATCATTAAATAGAGAAGCGCTTTAATGCCCGGCTTGTTTTGATTGAGTAACCTTGTGCTGGCAAGAAGTGGTATTATGGCAAGAAAAATATTCCATGGATAAAATGTATAAATAATTCTACCTGTATAAATGAACCGGATTATTATTAAGATGATAGTAAAAGAAACTGATGCCAATAAAATTTTATTTATTACTGAAAGATTCGTTTTCATAATAATTGCCAGAGTTTAGGTAGAAAAATAAGTGTACCGGTTAATGCACTGATAATGGAGATAAATAATACCGCTCCGGCAGCAACATCTTTTATTATTTTGATCTGTATATTAAATAATGGCTGCGTGTAATTGCACAGTTTTTCTAATGCGCTGTTTATCATCTCTGCACACAACACGCCTCCTATGCATAGTAAAACAGCTATCCATTCATACTTCTCAATTTGCAGAAGTATGCTAAGTATAACAGTAAGTATTCCGATAACTAACTGAATTCTTCCATTTCTTTCATACCGGAAGAAATAAATTAATCCGGCAAAAGCATTTGAAAATGCTTTGAATACATTATTGGTTTTTGTTTGTTTCATAATTTCTTTGGCAGGAAGTTAATTTTTCTAATTGTTCAATTTTTCTATAACAAATCGCAAGCGGTATAAGGCCAATCACTCCAAACGAACAGTCAATAAGCTGCCAATAAATTGGTATTCCTCTGAAATGTCCGGCAATAAAAGCAAGTGGAAATATCATACCGCAGGCAATTACACCAAACTGAATTACCCATTTATTCTTTACAGGATCGTTTAAAGGGCCTATAAAGGCAACTGCGATTACGAGGTGAGCGAAGGCCAGCCAGTCATAACCATAAGCGAGGTATGGGTAATTCAAATTAGTTTGATGTAAGGCTATATAAACTTTATTGATCCAAAGAGACAGTGCGTTTTCATTGTTATTGAATAAACCATTTAACCATGCAAGTTCGGATTCAAGTGCAAAAGCCGTAACACCACTCATAATGAGTGCCACGATAAAAACTATTATCCATATTTTAATACTTTTTCTTAATGATTCAGAACTTTGCATGGGCTTATGTTGTGATTAAACTATTGGATATTTTTCAGATGTGATGGATTGTGGTTTTCCATACCAATTAATTTTTCTGCTTGCATACATGGCTATTGCCAGTATAATAAACAGGCCGATACTTCCTATCAGCAAGGCAGTATCTTCAAGCCGTATTAATACAAACGTAAAGCTATAAAGGAGTGTAAGTACTCCGCCAAAAATGCCTGCAGTTTTACTGCTTCTAAAATGGCCGTAAGCATATAAACTGATAAGCAGTATAGTAGCAATGGCAGCAATAAGGTATGAAATATCAAAAGCAACAAACTCACTTATAGATAAAAGAAGTGTATAGAATATTATAAGGGCCAGCCCGATAAGAATATACTGCACCGGGTGCACAGGTTTTTTTTGCATCAATTCAATAATAAAAAATAATGAGAACGTGAGCCCGATAAATAAAATTGCATATTTAATACACCTGTTCGTTTTTGCATATCCGTCAGCAGGTTGTATCATAGTTACACCAAAAGCGAGGCTACTTTGATCATATTTAAAATCTTTAAGAATTGATCCAAAAGGAAGATTCGCTTTATTAAAATTCCACATGGCAGTAAAGCCACTGTCATTAATTGTTCTTACCGAAGGAAGCGTACTTCCATCAAACGAAGGATTAGCCCAGCCTGATTTTAATGTAAAGCGGCTATCACCGCTTAATGGTACAAAATGCAGTTGCTCGCTGCCTTTTATTTTCACATTAATATTGAATGATATTTTCTTTCCTTCATCAGTTATTGCTAATGGAATCAGTGCCGATAAACCTTTATCATTAATATCGTTAGAAGGTAGCCCAGGTGACAATTCATAATCAGATCCGTTAAAATTAATTACCAGCCTCTCTTCTATACCTTTAAAATCTGAAAGGCCATAACATATTTTGGCATCCTGCCATTGAACAAGGTTACTGTCAATTTCTTTAGGAATTCGAAATTCAAAATTTCCTGTATTTCGCAACGTTGCCCTGTATAAAAGTACTTTATAAATAGAGCGTAATCTTAACTCATGGGATATTTGGCCGTTTACATCAAGATTATCCGGAATAATGATAAGATGATTTAATTCCTCAGTTACTTTTTTATCTTCTCCAATATTCAATACTTTAAAAGGAAGGTAGATATAAGGCCCTGTAAGCACTTGTCTTTGTGCCCACCTGTCGCTTACTTCATTAACAACTTCTCCCTGCCGGGCCTGCCTTTCCTGTACAAGGTTTGATATAAAAATTGTTGGAATCAGCATCACTAATATTAATGCACCGGTGATAACTGATTTGATAAGAATTTTGTTAGAACGACTGGATGGGCCTGCATCCGGTTCTGTGCCATCATGAATTGTTGTTTCCATTTTATTATATTTTTTTAGTGTTGATTGATTTGTATTGGAAAAAAATAATGCAAGCTTATTTAAAGAGATAGCAATTGCAATTAGTGAACTTAGCAGCAATGCTCCTATACTTATAGCAATAGGTAATATTTTTTTATCATAGCCTGAATAACCTATAAATATTCCCCCAATGAAACCATAAATAATAGAGCAGGCGGCACAGATTAAAATAATACTTAAAGTTTTTTGTTGACTTGAAATCCTTACCTTTTTTATAACAGTTAAAGCAATAACCAGTATGATCAATACAGGCAGGCTTGCGGTTAGGGAACATGCGGTAGCCACTAATCCTGACCAGAGAGGGAGTGTACTATAAATAATTGTATAGAGTACCCAGCCAGTTCCGAATACTATACTTGTAAGAAACCATATCCGGGAGGCTAATGTTAAAGGTTTCAATTTATTTGTTTTAAAATACTTTTTACCAGGGTGTTAAATAAAGAATTCATTTAGCCTTTTAGTTTTTGCGATAATCATTAATTTAAAAGTACTTTGAAATGCAAAGTAACTAATCAAAATTGATGTTTCCTAATCTTATTTTTTTTTGATTGGTACAGAAAAGGAGGGGTGCCTTAGTATTCCTAATTTAAACCACGGGCATAAAGCTAAAGCCGGCGATACTATTTTCTTCTTATTAATCACCTTCATTTGTGTTGGATTGATTTCATTATTAACTGTCATAACTGTATACCTTTAATGAAGTAATCCCGTTCTCTTTAGCAATAATAGACTACTATAAAAAATAACGATTGAGGTACCTGCTCATTTTAATGCTATCTGTTGTTTCTATGCAAACCTCCCGTGCGCAAAATGTAAATTTCAATTGGGTAAAAAAATTAGAACGGCAAATTGGATTACCCGTTCAGGAAGGGTATTTTATTGGAACCGATGCAGCAAAGAACGTATACCTTGCAGGCAACTTTCACAACACCATTGATCTTGACCCCGGCCCCGGCATTACTAACGTAAGCAGTCAATTCGAGAATATATTCATCTCAAAATTCAGCTCAGCAGGAATTTTTATCTGGGGTAAAAATTTGGGCAAAAACGACAACTACACTGTTTGCAAATCCTTATCAGTTGATGCAACAGGGAATGTTTATGCTACTGGTTATTTCACTGGCACTGCGGATTTTGATCCGGGGCCTGATGTTTACAATCTTACTTCAACTACTACTGCCGGCCTTGAAAATAACAATGTTTTTATTTGCAGGTTAGATCCAAACGGCAACTTTAAATGGGCAAAACAAATAGGCGAAAATAATGTTGATATTGGCAACTCAATCAATGCTGATATCTTCGGCAATGTATACACTACCGGCTATATTACAGGAGCTGTAGATCTTGATCCGGGCAGCGGATCTGCCCTGAAAGGCAGCAGCAATATGGTGACAGCATTTATCATTAAGCTCGATGCTGCTGGAAATTTTAAATTTGCAAAAGCCTTTGAAGGCGATCATTATTCAGAGGGAAAATATATCAGAACCGATAGTAAAGGCAATATTTATACCTCCGGCTACTTTGGTGGAGTAACTGACTTTGATCCCGGCGCAGGTGTTCGCAATTTTACCACAGACGCCATTTTTACCCAGAAGGATTTTCTTTCGAAGCTGGACTCTTCAGGCAATTTCCTTTGGGCTATAAGAGATATAATTGGTTTGGATATTGCGGTTGACGATAACGAAAATGTTTATTCTTACTACTCCGAACTATCTAAATATGATATAAATGGAAATTTGGTTTGGAAAAAATCCATAGGTGGCTCCCCGGATTTTACCTATTCTCATAATGATATACAAGTCGACCGGACAGGCAGTATATATCTTAGCGGCCTGTTTCGTTTTACGCAGGATTTTGATCCCGGGCTTTCAATATATAACCTCACAACAAACGGCGGTGGATATGCATCTGATATATTTGTAAGCAAGCTGAGCGGCGATGGAAATTTTATATACGCAAAATCATTTGGGGGCAGTGATGAAGATTATGCCACAGGATTATGTGTTAATACAAATGGGGAAGTGTACACAACAGGTGTATTTGTAGAGCAGGTAGATTTTGATCCAGGGTTAGAGGAATATGAGGTTACTGGTTCCATCTTTGGAAATGTTTTTATTCATAAAATGTCACCTTGTAAAAACATTTCAACTGCCAGGTTAGATATTATAAGTTGCAAAAGCTATATCCTTAATAATATTATTTACGATAGCAGCGGAAGTTATATGCAAACGCTTACTACTACTACTGGTTGCGACAGCGTTATCAATCTTAATCTTCAAATCAATATTGCTGCTTCCAATGTATCAATTGTAACCTGCACTGATTATAGCTGGAACGGCAGGTTGCTTGCAAAAAGCGGGAAATATTCAGATACACTTCAAACACAGGCCGGATGTGATAGTATAACAAGCCTGGATCTGGTTATTAACAGGTTAAGCTCAACAATAAATAAAACTATTTGCAAAGGGCAATCTCACAATGGGCATACTGTAACAGGCATTTACACCGATACATTTGCAACTGCAAATGGTTGTGATAGTGTGGTAAGCCTTCAACTTAATGTATTAGAAAAACCTGCGCCGGATCTTGGAGCTGACACTGAGATTTGTGCAGGAGATTTAATAACCCTGAAACCCGGAACTTTTCAATCATATCAGTGGCAGGATGGATCAACTCAAGATACCTTTATTGTGAAAAAAGCCGGCTTCTATTCGTTGACCGTTACCAATTTATGCGGAGCAGGGAGCGATGAAATAAATATTATTGATGGTGTTTGTAAAATGTATTTTCCAAATGTCTTTACTCCTGATAATAATGGCATCAACGACAGGTTTATGCTTTTACACCCGGATGATCTATCAAACTTTTGGTTACTTATTTACAACCGAAACGGCGAAAAAGTGTTTGAAACTAAAGATTACACAGAACCATGGTCAGGTATGTACAAAGGATCGCCAGCTCCTGCCGGGATTTATGTATGGTATAGTAAATTCAATCAAGCTGGTATCTCAAGAGAACTAAAAGGTACTGTTCTGTTATTAAAATAGGAATTGAAATATTTGTGTTCAACATTAGCACTGCCGTTATCACGTCCAGGCAAGCCTTTAGTGACGTTATCAGACAAGGACGACAAATGCCTTATAGATAATAATAATCAAGGCTAATAGGCCTTTTCCTCACCCTTTAGTATATTGAATATGGTAAGAAATACAATTTTGATATCTAAAAGTAAACTCCAATTTTCCATATACCATATATCATACTCTACACGGTTCCTTATTTGATGTAAGTCATTAACTTCACCTCTGTATCCATTGATTTGAGCCCAACCGGTAATGCCCGGCTTCGAAAAATGGCGAACCATATATTGATTTACAATTTTTGAATAATCGTCAGTATGCTTTACCATATGAGGCCGGGGACCTACAATACTCATATTACCAATTAAAACATTAATAAACTGAGGGAATTCATCGAGACTGGTTCTACGCAAAAATCCACCAATTTTTGTGATGCGATCATCATCCTTTGTTGCTTGTTTTGAATCGGAATCATTATTAACGGACATGCTTCTAAACTTATAACACGGAAAACTTTTCTTATTTTTCCCCGTACGCAGTTGTGAGAAGAAAACCGGCCCCCTGGATTCTAAGATAATAAGTAGGCTAAGCAATGGCACCAGCCATGTGAGCACCAAAAGTATAACGAGAAGACTAATAGAAACATCAAAAGCCCTTTTTTTAAGCCTATTATCAAAATCGTCTAATGACTCACTTCTTAACATTAGAATTGGCATGTCATTAAAATAAGACACATGAAATGGCCCTTTTATAAACATTGAAAAATCAGGAACTATTCTAAACCTGATGCATTCCTGATCAGCCTGTTGAATTAGTTGATAGAGTTTAGGATTTTGCTCGGGGGTAATGGTAGAAAATATTTCATCAACCTGGTGTTGTTTGGCAACCTCAACTGATAAGTCAATATTACTTATTATGGGGTAGTTGGACAGTTCGTTAACATTTTGCTCGTTTTCTGTGAATCCTAAAATTTCTGTATTAATACCTTCCTGCTCAAAGTAGGATGCCAGTTTTTTCGAGGTATCGTTATAACCAATTATTAAAATTCGTTTTAAGAGACCTTTACCCTTAAAATAAATTTTGATCTGTATATATAAAAATCGCATCAGCAATAATCCAAGACTATATTCAATGGTTATTATTGGTAAAAACCATTTTGCAGTGGAGATTTTTGTAAAAAAATATAAATAGGATAATACACAGATAAACCAAAGTGGAAATGCTTTTAAAGTTCTTCTAAAAAAAAGTTCAAAAGATATAATGCTCTTTTCAGTATATACACCAGCTAACCAGGCCGTAAAAAGCCAGGCCAGATTTATTAAGATTAAGTAATAAAAATAATAATACCAGTTAGATGACAAAGGTTTTTTTAGGAACAATTCTGTCATAATAAATATGAGACTCAATATAATGAGATCCAAACTTATAAGCGTCAATCGCATGAACCGCAAAAATTGTTTGTTCATATTAAGTCATTTATAATACCGCTTGTTATGTTGTAATGAAATTATAATATTACTACATTCCATCTAACAGTGAGGAGATAATCTTTCATACACTAAAGTGCGTATTGAAAAATGATGGTTCAGCTATTTAGGCATTATTAAAATCCGTACGATTTTTAAGTACTGATTTATTTTTTCAAAAATTTTCTATTAATTGTAATCTTATTGCTTACAATCCGTATGAAATACATGCCTGAGCTTAAGGAAGAAACATCAACCTCAATTTTTTGGTTTGATAAAATAATTGGAAGTTTTTTTACTGTACTTCCGGATAAGCTTTGTATAGATAAATTTGCTTTCTGGCTTCCCGATATGCCAGTAAATTGAATTTTAATTTTGTCAGTAGCAGGATTAGGAAATAATTTCATCGTAAATAATCTTGAAAAATCTATCCTTACTAATTTACTGTATGTAAATTTACCATCAATGGTTACCTGCTTTATACGATAAAAATTGTTTGTTATGTCAGGATTATTATCAATAAAATTATACTTCATCCCGTTATTGGAAGGAACAGTGCCTAAAATAGTAAAGTCAATATTATTAATTGACTTTTGTACTTCATAATATTTAGTATCTGTTTCATTGGTATTTATCCAGGTAAGTTCAACTCCTTTTTCCGTTGGAATACCTTTAATATCAAAGTTATCTATACCAAGAGGCGCTGCACTCACAAAGCTGTAAATTTCAATAGCGCTGAGTGAAGGCCTGTTAACTGTAGCAGAAAAATTAATATTTAATTTTCCGTCAATAACAGTTACAGGAATATTTTTAATTACTGCAGTAGCAGCACCCACATCCTGCGCAATATCATAATTTATTAAGCGCAACTGGTTCTCCAGCTTTACACTCATTACCCTTGAGCCTGCACCACCCGTTAATCCCGTACCGGGAGCTCCCCAATAAATTTCAGCAAAATGTAATCTTACAACATACCTGCCATTAGGCAATGGTATCTCATACCTGAAAGGTTTTTTATCTGCATTGGAAGATTGTTCTCTAAAGTATAAAGAATCTTCATCCGTTCCTGCAATTTGTGATAAAGCAGAATTGGTGTAAGGCTCAAGGTTATCAAAAGCGTATTGGGTATCAGGGCTCCAGGTTTTGCCATTGATAGTTATTGGATCAGAATAGCCGCTCTTTATCCTGGTATTTACCATAACTATAGAATCAGCCGCCCTGCCAATACCATAGAGGGGCACCCTCAGCGGGCTTTGTGAATTATTATAATAAATAAGTAAATCAGCAATTTTTAATCCTTGTGTTAAGGGCTTAAACTTAACCTTTATTTCAGATAGCTGCTGAGGGGTTAAAACAGCATTTGCCGGTAGGGCGGCCGAAAATTCAAAACGATTTTCACCAATAATATTAATAGAAGATATTGTAAGTGTCGGATCACTTGAGCCATCAGCATATGTTTGACCCATATTTTTAATAGTTAACTGCAAGGAGTCAGTCGTCTGCAATATTTTCTCACCAAAATCCAAAGCCGAAGGAGTAGCGCTCAAGGTTGAAGAGAAAGATGTTCCTGTTTCGGGTTTGAGGTTAGTAACGAAATAAGTATTATCATTATAATCATAATTAGTGGAGGCAGTACCCAGGTAGTCATTAGAAATAATGTAGGAGTAAGGAATAATATTTCCATTATCATCAAAAGCCTTCCACACCCGGAGGCCTATTAGATTCCCCGGTGTCAGAGTCGCATCTGACCAGTCATTAAGTCCAACTCTAAATCCAAAAGGCCCTATGGGGCTCATTGTACCGCTTGATGGTGAGCTGGATAATCCCCTGCGTGGTAACACGGTTTGCGCATCTATTGGAATTTGGAGAACAACTATATTGAGAGTAGAGGGAGTACCTTTAGTATACCACCTCAGTCTCTCTGTTTGATGGCAACATCCATGATAGGAACTCATTTGCCTTATTGAAACCGGCAGTGAAGTATCTACACGTACAAAGTAAGAAGGCTTAATTTCATCTCCTTTTAATTTTGTGCTGTCACCAAGATCAAGATCTCTGGGGTTAAACCCTGTTTTTGTGGTAAAGCCAAAAGCTTCTAGTATTCGCTGTGCAGCAGGCTCATTACCACCTTCACCAGACCTTTGCCATATGCCATGTAAGTACACATTTTTTAAAGGATACTTATCATCATTTGAAGCTATAGTGAATGTCTCATTTAAAACCTTTATCCTGTCAGCCTGGTCTACAGCTATAAATTTTAGAATTACCTCAGCAGAAGTTCCCGAACTTATGCTTATAGGTAATCCTGTTCCCGGAACATAGGTAGCGCCATTAAGCTTATCAATTTTCCAGGTAGTAATTGTGTCGCTGGAGAAAGAAAGATTAGTAATAATAAGAGGGTTTATGCCCTTGTTATGCAACTTTACTTTTATAGAATCATGATTGGAATTATAAACCGTATCCCTTGACCAGGGAATCTGCAGCCTCGAGAATACAAAATCATCATTGGAAGGAAATTTATCAGGGTTCTCTACAAACAATAAAGTATTTGATGGAGCTATAACAGCAGTATCAATAATTAACTGGGGAGGATTTTGAGCACTCTCTTTACTGCCAAAGGAAATCAGCTTATTAGTATTAGCAGCAGGGTCTTTTATTACAAAGCTTGCAACTTTATCACCGGACACTTGCAGTTTAACAAAATCAGTCACATCAAACTCATAGTATTTTGCCTGACTATTAATGATAGCGGAACTTAATTTATTAGAGCTTAAAGAGGCAGGTGCATTATTATAAGTAATACCGTTTTCAGCCCATGAGTCATTATCCACACCAAAAGCTGAAAGATTAATACCTGCAGTGCTCGCTGTATTGCGGCCATACAAGCGCAGTCTAGCAGAACCAACCTTATTTACATTGAGAGGGAATTTAAGGTAAGAAAGACGGACACCCCCCGAGCCTGTATAACTATTTACAAATAATGAATCACTGCCATAATTGGTATTGGCAGTACTTCCATTACGTACATAAGCATCAGCAATAGGAAGTATAGTTACAGATGACGCAGGGGGAGCTGGCATTACATTATTTACCACAAAGAGGATATCCTGGTAATCAAAACCTGAAATATGCTCTTCAAAAGCCACAACATATGAATTTGGAAATAGGATACCATTTTTCAGATAACGATATATACGTACATGATGCGGAATGCTTCCGGCAAAAGTATTTAAATTGTCTTCGCTGTATAAATGCCGGTTAGCAAAAACAGGCCAGCGGGAGTAAAA
>JBDSAQ010000024.1:0-4085 GCA_039922095.1 Ginsengibacter sp.
ATTTGTTACACTCACAAGTGATGATGACGTACAGTAACTTTTTTGCAGCAGCTAACGCAACACCCCTTCGGAGACGTTCCGCGAAGAAGATCGAAGAGGTATCTCTTATAAAAAACAAAAAGTTATCTTTATAGAAATTAATTGACATGGAAATTTCACAGCATATAGAAATTAATCCAAAAATCATGATGGGTAAACCTGTTATTAAAGGCACCCGTATTACTGTTGAATTACTTCTTGAAAAACTTTCTTCTGGCGAAAAAATTAAAAATTAGAAATTATGAATTAAAAATTATGAATTCCTTATCATTCTTAATTCGTCATTCTACATTTTTAATTCAGGTATGTACCGGCTAATTTCTAAATAAGCCGCCTTTCCACTGCAAGCCTTATGAGGCTTGCGGTATTTTTTACATTTAATTTAGCGAGCAGGTTTTTCCTGTGGCTATCTACCGTGAATGGGCTTAAAAATATTTTTTCAGCAATTTGCGGATTGGTGAATCCTTCTGCAATCAGCCCTAAAATTTCTTTTTCCCGGGGCGATAGTTCAGGCAACTGAGCTTTTGAGGATTTTTGATATTCCGTTAACGCCTCTCCCGCTTCACCACTAAAAAAAATATCTCCGCGATGCACAGTATGTATAGCTCTAAGCAGTTCATCCTTAGATGAGTTCTTCAATATATATCCTGATGCATCATTTTCCATCATCTTTTTAATATATAATCCCTGGTTAAAAGTGCTAAGCCCCAAAATAAAAATACCCGGATATTTTTCTTTCAGTATTGAGCACAATTCAATACCATCCATACCGGGCATGCTGATATCCATCAATACTACATCAGCAGTATTATTTACAAAGAAACCCAAGCATGATGCAGCGTTCATGGCATGCCCGGCCCATTCAATATCTTTTTCATTTTGCAATAGTGAATGAATACCTTCTATCACTACGGGATGATCATCTACAATAAATACACGAATCATAACTATATAATAAATTCAATATTTACTAAAGTTCCTTTGCCAGTATCTGCATGAATATCCAACTGCCCTTTCAAATATTCTACCCGGCTTCGAACATTTGTTAATCCGGCTCCCTTGTTTGTTTCGGGAAGATTGACATCAAACCCTTTACCATTATCCTCTACTACAACATTCAAACGACTTCCTTCTTTTATAAGTTGTACAAAAGCCTCTGTAGCTGCAGCATGTTTAATAACATTATTCAGCAACTCCTGTACAATGCGGTAAATAATTATTTCAACTGATTTATCAAAGCGTGCTTCCATGCCGAGAGACTGGTATTTAATGGTAAGTAATTTTGTACTGTTTATGCTGTTGCAATATTCCTTTAAAGCTTCATCCAAACCAAACTTGGTTAGCATTTCCGGCATCATGTTATGAGCCACTCTTCTAAGTTCTTTAATAGATGTATCAATCATATCTAACGACCGTTCAAACACGGCCATATTATCGGGTGTTATAATTAAATTGTCTTTCATATTGCTTAGTGAAAATTTTACGCCTGATAATAAACCACCTAATCCGTCGTGCAGATCTTTTGCGAGCCGGCTTCGTTCGTCTTCCTGCCCCTTTAGCATTGAATCTACTGCTACCAACTGCTTATCTTTTTCCAATTCACGAATTTGCTGCTGTTGCAATTCATCCTGCTGCTTTGCCAACTGCTGGCGGTTACGAAGATTGCGATAGCCCAAAAAACCAACGATCAGTAAAGCAGCAACAGAGCCGGTCAAAAAATAATTGAGGATTGATTTTTGTTTGATAGAGAGCGCTTGTATTTGTTTATCTTTTTCCAGTTGCAGAATTTCCTGTTGTTTTTTTTCATTTTGATATTTAGCTTCTGCATCCGCCACTCTTTCACTGGTTTCAACTTTAAAAAGTGAATCTTTTATTTCAGAAGCTTTATACAAATAATCATAAGCCGTTCCCGGGTTACCACGGCGTTTCTCAATTTCTGATCTTGTAAGATATATTTGCTTCAAATCTGCTCTTGCACCTACTTCACCGGCTAATTTTTCTGCCTGTAAAATATATTGAAGTGCTTTGTCATTTTGATCAAGCTTATGATATACCAATGCCAACATAGAAAAGGATGTACACAGGTGATATTTATTTCCCATCTGTAATACATAGTTGTGAGACTCCAGGTAATTTGTTAATGAGGGCTGATATTGTTTCTCCTGGTAATAATAATCCCCCAGGTTGTGATAAACAGTGGCTATTTGTTCGATATCTTTTCCCTTCTTAGCTAACGGCAGCGCCTGTTGCAACAGTTCATACTCTTTTTCAAACTTGCCAAGATTGCTATAAGTGTTTGAAAGATTTAATAAAGCATTTACGGCCGAATAATCATCGCCTATCTTTTGGGCAAGTACAAAAGCTTTATTGCCATATTCAAGTGACTTATCATATTCTTTTTGGTCGCTTAGTAATGAACAGATATTGGAATATAAGCCAGGAAGGTTCTTTTGATCTGCAGCAGTTTCCCATAAACGTGCTGATTGCAGATAATATTCAATAGCATTAAAACGATCGCTTTTACCTAAATAAACATTTCCAATATTGGTTAATATTTTAGCTATCCTCAATGTGTCGTTTAATTGTTTGGCCACAGCAACTGCCTGCTGAAGAGTGATGATGGCATTATTTAATTTATTTAATTCGATGTAACAGATACCTACATCATTTAAAGAGGATAATATGAGGCGGTTATTTTTTATTTTTTTGCTGAGAGCTAAGGCTTGCTGATAATAATCAAAACTTTTTTCTGTTAAGGTGGCTTCAATTGTTTCGCCGATATCCAATAGTGTTCTTGCTTTTACAGAATCATTGGCAGCGGTATTTAACTTATGCAACAGGCTGTCGGGTATGGCTTGTGCATTGCAATAATTACACAGAAATATTACCATAAGCACACACAAAAAATATGGTCTTAAAAATTTCATTACTAAAATTATTGTGCGGTAATCTCTATAAAGGTTAATATTCTCTCTCACAAAATCAAGCAATCTCTTTAAAATACCAGTTTCGGGTGATTCTTATAGATCCAATATAAATCACTGTTTCGGGTGAGTGATAAAATTTTAGTCTCATTTACATTTGACATTCATGACGAAAAAAAACAGACTGTCAAACCTTAATAAAAAACGATATGAAAAAATTAATTCTTTACCTGTTAATCATTTCTCCATGCTGCCTGTTTGCTCAAGTAGGTATAAAGGCGGGTCTCAACTTTGCGAATGTTACCAATACGTCTTCTATTAATAACAACAGCCGGAGTGGCTTTAATGCCGGGATATTTCTGGCGACTTCTTCTAAAAAAATTCTTGGCTCAAGAACAGAGCTGATCTTTTCACGACAAGGTTATAATTATAAAACCAATGCTAACACCGGTAATGTAAATCTTGATTATATAATGATACCGCAATACATGGCGATTAACATCACCAAATATTTTCAGATTCAATTGGGCGGGCAAATGGCTTACCTGCTCAACGCCAATGCGGACAGCTCTAACAATACCCAGAGTGCAAATCCTTATGGTAAGATGATGAATTATTACAACCGGGTTGATTATGGCTATGGCGGCGGCATTGAGGTACATCCTATAAAAGGATTACTGATCGGTGCAAGAGTGAATATCAGCCTTGGGAATTTATATGCAGATGCGATCAGCAGTTCTTCTTCCGGTACGCCACCTTCTTTTATTCCAAAAGTAAATGTGAAGAATAATGTTTTCCAGCTATTTGGAGGTTGGCGTTTTGGCAAATAGTTTTGTGGTTAAAAAATGCAACAATGAAATAATTATGTTATTTACAAAACAAATGATAAGAGAATTTAAAATTAAATAGAATGAAAAAAAAATTAGCCATAATATTTTTCCTGATATGCCTTGTGACAATGGTTTACAAAGCAAATTGCCAGGACCTGGTGTGGGCAACACGATTGGGCGGAGCAGATTATGATCGTGGCCGCTCCATAGCAGTGGACGCCACAGGAAATGTTTATACAACAGGAGAATTTCGTGGCACAGCCGACTTTGACCCCGGCCCCGGAACTTATAA
>JBDSAQ010000025.1:0-7667 GCA_039922095.1 Ginsengibacter sp.
TAAAAGCAATGTATATACACCTCATTCGATTTTTTATTCCTAATGAAAATTTGGGTAAGGGATATTTTGTATCTAAAATTTAAATTACCCAAGCTGGCAGCGTAATTACGTTATAGAGAATTTTAAAATGACACCACGTCCTTTCATAATCATTCTGACACTTGCCTTTTGTTTGACAAATGTTCTAGCTTCTCGCGGACAATCTTCAAACATTGCTAAGAAAAAAATAATAAAAAACAAAAGCACAACTAGCATACAGTTTGACACTTCAAAAACTGCAATAATTCCATTTGAAAAAAAAGGCAGTTATCCTTTTGACAATAAATACAAACCGGCAAAGTTGACACAAGACGATATCAATAACATTGACAGGTTATTGCTAGAATGTGTGACCGACTATAATAATTCTTTGGACATAGACCATAAAGAATGGAGAATAGACTTGAAGAAATATGATTACAAAAAACAGTTAATTGTTGTGACAAATGAAAAAGGTGACAAGGAAGTTTGGGTTAACTGTTTTTGTGAAACTTGGGACGGCAGATGGAAAACTAGAATCATGCTTGTTGACGATGGTGGCAATTGTTTTTTCAATTTCAAAATCAATTTGACAACTAATAAATATTCCGACTTAGTTGTTAATGGTGTGGCGTGACAAAAACTGCTTGCAACATAGGGTGACTGATGCACAACCTCCTTCTTATAAATTCACTAGCATCTTTTCTTTAACTACGCTTCACTGTGTGTTTACATAAGAGAGGGTTGTTGAAATTTTTTTTGAATGAAGATTCAGCCTATGACGTGTTATGATATCTGTGAGCATGGAAAAGCAGTTTAGAACACCTTTAGCAACTTTTATTTGAAGTGCTTTTACATCTGCCTGCACATTTTTTGTTTGCCACTTCATTAGTTTTTTAAGGTTGTAAGCCACTGCCGCCATAAGAACAACATCGTCTGTATAATCCATGGCATAATATTCCGTAAAGGAGCCTCCGGCGCCAAAGCTGTCCATGATCTTCATGGCTTGCGCATTTTTAATTTCGTATTCACCAGCAACAGCAATGCCTCTTGCAGTTAATAAAGAATTGCCAAGAATTACAGAGCTCATAGTTTCCTCATTATCTGTACCGGTTCCTTTATAATAGTAAGCTATTGATCCGAGCTCGTATTTTTGTATTAACTCATCCAATGCTACGGATGTTCTTGCAGCCCGTTGCAATTCTTGTAAAGAACAATCTTCCTGTATGTCAAATACCTTGTTAAAATAATTTACTCTTTCATTAATCTGATGATCATTTATTTGTTTGCAGATTGCAGATAATTCATCTACTTCTATTATCTCTATATGCCCGCCAAACGTAGCAATTTGCAGAGTAAGGTCAGTATAAATATCAAGCATGCCAGAATAATAATGCCCCATTGCACCAAGTCGGTTATGAGACATTATGTACAACACCTTAGCAGCTTCAACCCATTCTCTTATATCATTCCAACAATCATCATCTTCACGTAACATACCGGTGACCTGGTGAAATTGAATGCCTGCTCTTTTAAACACATTAGCAATTTCAGGAACGGGACATGGAGAGCAATAGGAAAGCCACTCCCCTGTCATTTTAATACGATCATCCATCTTATTAAATTGCTCATAATTTATTGCCGCTTCCGGTGACAGGTTAAGAATAATTACCGGAACCTTTGCCCTTTGCACAACAGTCAAAACAGTAGAGGATAAAGCATAAGTAGTAACATACAGAAATATAACATCAACATCAGCCTGCCGGAATTTGTGTCCTGCTTCCATTGCTTTTTGAGATGTGTCAATTAATCCAAGGTTTATCACTTCTACCTGATAACTTTTTATTTTATCCGCAACAACATTCAGATATGATTCAAGTTTTTCCTTTAAGCCTGTAAACTGCGCCCAGTAAGCATGAAGGCCAATGCCAAATAAACCAACTTTTAAATTGTAAGGTGTTGCCATTATTTTTATTGGTTCTTTTTATAAAGCATAATGTATTTAAAGGTAATATAGCGACTCAACTTTGCTATCCCATCTAAATACAGGACAGATGTATTTTAAAAAATGCTGTACTTTAGAATTATCTAATGCTTGTTTTTATGAATCTTTATTTGTCTGTTAAAACTAATTTATGATAAAGAAAAGCATTCTATTAATTGCAATTGTATTTGCTCTTACTTCTTTTAATAATAAAAATGTTTCCTGGGTTGCCATTGGAGATTCTATCACCTACTTGAACGAACATATAAATGAAACAGGAAATAGAATTACGAAAGGTTATATGACCAGAGTTGCAGAAAAATTGCCTTATATACATTACATTAACCAGGGGCATAATGGCTGGACATCAGGTGATATTGCTAAACAAATTGAAACTATCAGGCTTACAAAAGCAGACGTATATTCTGTTTTTTTAGGAACCAATGATTGGTGGCAAGGCAGACCGGTGGGCAATTTGGAAGATTATCAAAATAATACCGGCGTCAATACAGTGTATGGTTCTTTTAGAATTATTATTAATAAGCTCCGCGATCTTAATGATAAGGCGAAGATCATTTTGATCACACCTATGCAACGGGCGGATTTTATTTATATAGCAAATATGAAGAACAATGCTTACGGATCATACAAAGATAAAAGCGGGCAGACGCTTGCTTTGTTTGCTGAAGCGATTAAAAAGATAGCGGCCTACGAACATTTCAATATAATTGATTTGTATAATAACAAAAGCCTTAGTGTTAAAAACATGGTTAAGTATAAAAGATTAAAGGATCCCCAAACAGGCGTTTACAAAAATTATTCTTACCCTCATTTTATCAACGTTCCATTTGATCCTGAAACAGATGATTATCCATATCCAACAGCCGCAATGAACATAACATATGATGGTCTTCATCCTTCTGATAAAGGTTATTCTATTATCGCCAAAGCACTAATTAAGATCTTAAAAAAGAACTAATCATCCAACTAATAAAAATGAAAACAGGTAAAGTAACCATGAATTATAATTCACAATACCCATCTATAAGTGATTTGAAAAAAAGGGCAAAAAAAAGAATACCGAAATTTGCTTTTGACTACCTCGAAGGCGGATGTAATGAGGATATAAATCTTGCAAGAAATAAATCTGATCTGCAAGAAGTTGTTTTAATGCCGCAATATTTAAAAAAGTTTACTGGCGTTAACATGAGCGCAAACTTATTTGGGCATACATACAACGCTCCCTTTGGTATTGCGCCTATTGGCCTGCAGGGTTTAATATGGCCTAACTCTCCGGAGATATTAGCAAGGGCTGCTTTAAAGTATAACATACCTTATATATTAAGTACAGTATCAACAAGCAGCATTGAACGTATTGCTGAATTGTCAGAAGGCCGGTCATGGTTTCAACTTTATCATCCAACACAAAATGATTTAAGAGACGATATAATAAAAAGAGCTGCGGCTGCTCAATGCCCTGTTTTAGTTGTATTGGTAGATGTTCCATCATTTGGTTTCCGGCCAAGAGACATTAGAAATGGATTGGCTATGCCCCCGAAAATGTCCGCAAGAAATATAATACAGATGATGGGTACGCCAACATGGGGAATTGAAACTTTGAAAGCAGGTATACCAGGCTTTGCCACATTACAACCTTACATGACTAAAGGTTTAAGCCTGCGAAGGCTTGGTCAGTTTATGAATGAAACTTTTACAGGAAGAATTGATGCAGACAAAATAAAACCGATACGTGATATGTGGAAGGGTAAGCTTGTATTAAAAGGTGTGGTTAGTGAAGAAGATACCAAAAAGGCAATCAGCCTTGGCGTGGATGGAATCATAGTTTCTAATCATGGAGGAAGGCAGATAGATGCAGGAGAATCTTCAATAAAAGCTTTGCAAAATTTATCAAATAAATATGGCGATCAAATAAAAATAATGGTTGATAGCGGGCTAAGTTCCGGAGTTGATATTGCAAGATGTTTGGCTTCAGGTGCACAATATACTTTTTTAGGCCGCTCATTTATGTACGGCGTAGCTGCGTTGGGTAATAAAGGTGGAGACCATACGATTGATATTTTAATGGCACAGTTACAGCAGGTAATGGAGCAACTTTGTTGTGAAAGAATAGAAGACTTTCAGCAGCATTTGATTCAATAGGCTAAAAAATATTTATATAAAAAAATGTTTAAGGCAAGTTTTACTTTTGATCTCATTGTCATTTCTTAATTTATGAAAATTCTTTATGAAGAAATTAAGAATATTAGATCTAATCAAAGTAGATGAGTATTCAATCACTTCCAAATATTTGCAGATTGCTAATTCTGTAATAAGAGAAATAGGAAATGGAAATTTTCAGATGGGAGATAATATGCCATCAATAAATGAGTTAAGCATTGAACTTGATATTGCCCGTGATACTGTTGAAAGAGGATATAAGCACCTGAAAAATATGGGAATTATTGACTCTGTGCCACGAAGAGGATACTACATAACGAATGTAGAATTTCATAGCCCGCTAAAAATCTTTTTGCTTTTCAATAAATTAAGCGAGCACAAAAAAAAGATCTACGATTCGTTTTTTTCTACCCTCGGTACTCATGCTGTAATTGACTTTTATATTTATAACAATGATTTTTTATTATTCAAAAGGTTGCTCTCCGGGAGAAGAGATGATTATACCCACTATGTAATAATTCCGCACTTTATTGAAGGCGGCGAAAACGCTCATGAAATAATTAACACCTTACCAAAAGAAAAGCTTGTGCTACTTGACAAAATGGTTCGCGGGGTCACAGGCGAATATGCAGCTGCTTATGAAAATTTCGAAAGCGATATTTACAAGGCCCTTACAGAAGCTGCAGACCAGCTTTCAAAATATCATACTTTAAAAATTATTTTTCCGGAACATAGCTACTATCCTCCCGAAATATTAAAAGGGTTTAAAGATTTTTGCCAGGATTATACTTTTTCCTACAAAATAATCAGCGATATAAATGATGAGCCTATAAACGAAGGTGAAGCATACATTAATGTTATGGAAGATAATCTTATCACGTTAATTGAAAAAATATTGTCTCTTAATTTAAAAGTTGGAGAGCAGGTAGGCATTATTTCTTACAATGAAATTCCTTTAAAAAAAATAATATTAAATGGTATTACAACCATATCAACTGGCTTTCAATTAATGGGAAAGATTGCCGCAGAATTAATTTTATCAAATTCAAAAGAGCAAATTGAAGTGCCATTTAAACTTACTTTGCGGGCCTCTTTGTAGCAAAGCAGTTATAGCCTGTTTTTTTTGTGTAAGCAATTCAATTTATTTTTTTTAAAGATAAATATGAAAGCTATAGGTTAACTATTTCTGAAATATAAAAAATAGTTTTCTTGTTTCAGGTCACTTCAAAAATCCGTTGCATAAGTGTTATTAAAATTATTTTAGCTTCATGAATTGTTTTTATTATCATTCAGGATGCTTAATGGGCGCCTTATCGGGGGATTGAATACAAAAGGAACTTTTAAAAAATTTCCAATTACATCAAGGTGATACCGTTACTATAATTCTTTTATATGAAACAAGTGGCGGTGTTCCGTTATCTGATACTTCAAGAATAATGTGTATAGTTCCATGATTAGTATCCCTGGGTATAGTAAAGCTTGTTTTATCTGCTGATGCATTCTCAATATTAATAGTTCCCTGGTAAGTGCCTGCCTCTTTATATTGCCACCATTTATAAGTTACTGTATTGCCATCAGGGTCTTTCGTTCCATTAGCATTTAAGAAAATCTTTTCTCCGGGTTTTACAGTGATATCACTTTTTGTTTTCAGGTTAATAAGAGGCTTATGATTTGCATCACTGAACTTTGGTGCAATACACCAATTTAGTTTAGACGCAAAATCATTGTTAACATCATTGATCCACCTGGCTAATGGCTTTTTTACATCTCCATCGTCAGTGGCATCGGTATAAACATTTTTAAAACCCGGCAGCCTAACAAAACGTCCGCCCCAGCCACCGTATGTTGGGTTTTCATAACTCCTCAATCCTGTATTTAAAGTGTATAGAAATGATGGAGTGTCGCCTTCGCTAATATAATCCTGCGGATATAGCCCTCCCAGGGGTCCATGATTCTTAACCTGGTTCGTTACAAAATCTTTTGTATCGGTTTGTATCCTGTAAGCCCATGTTGTATTGAATGAATTGCAATACAACATTGTTACTTTAGGATGATAAGTTTCAATATAATTTCCGGCATCATCCTGGTACCATATATTATACATCACAACTTTGGAGATAGCCCTGTCATAGTCATTTGGATACTCTGTTTTTAATTTATAAAAAGCTTTTGCTGCTGTATTTCCACCGCCCCAGGCTTGTATATAAACATGGTCTGAATCTTTATCTAACAACACTTCAACAATCCTGTCAGAACCAGGCGTGTTGGCCCATGTATCCGGCATGTATTCTATTGCAGTGCCCGGTTTTTGCTCAATCCATTTTGCAGGAGAAGTGATTTTGATTATATGATTTGAATCTTCATCACCTACAAAACATTTCTTTCTTATTTCGTCTGCTGTTGGATAATCAGGATTGTGCTTAATAAGATTTGGATAAACCTGTTCATAAGCATCAATGTGCTTTTCCAACCAATGTTCTTTGCTGTGTCCTCCCCGCTGATACACAGAGTTGTTTTGTATGATAGCCTGTAGATCAACATCACATGTATAAAGCAGGAACCTGACCATTGAAGTTTTATCATCAATTTCTCCATCGGTCATTGCTATCACCTTTGGTTTCTTTTCTTTGCTTTGCGACAATGCATAAATTGGGAAGATGGCAATTAAAAAAAGCGCTATAGTTTTTGTGAAAGCTTTACTCATGATGGTCTGTTTCTTTTTAAATCTTAATCAGAAAAATCCGTATAGTTGCTGCAATCTGAAGTTTACCTGATTGCAAAGTTATAAGAATACAAAAGCAAGATTACAATGTTTAGTGTACAGTGATCAATGTATCCTGTTTGGGATTAACTTCCAAATAGATGTCCTTATATTCAGAAGCACCATCGCCATGCCTGAACATACCAATAGGCCCCGGAATAATTCTTTTTTCAGGATCAGTACGTTCAATGGGATAATCGTGCGTATATCTTGTCATCTCCAGTCCATTGACCGCAGCCCTCAGGGTTCCTTTTTCAAGAATACATAAAATTTCTGTAGTGCTCCAGGGAGCAGCATCTTCAGTTCCATCAGCAATTTTTACAATCATAGAACGATGATGTTGCGGCGGATGATAATCCCACATAACTCCCTGCGGTGGAATGTACTGCAGCCAGCCTGCGTTATCTATCTTAGGCTTTGAAGGATCCATTGGGCGGTCGCCCCAGAACAATACACCAAGATGATCATGGTTTTGAGGGCGCATGCGTCCAGTAAAAATTAAGCGAAAGCTGCCATAATCTTTTTTTGTATAAGCTAACCTTGAGCTGCCTGCATAGCCACGCATTGCGCCATCAACAATACTCCAGGTAGATGTGTCAGCTATCCAGCCATCAAAGTTTTTACCATTAAAGATTTTCTTGCAACCAGGATATAGAGCAGATGGCCGGAAATTTTTTTGGCCGCCATCAGCAGCAAATTTCTTGTTAGTACCGCAGCCCAGGATGA
>JBDSAQ010000026.1:0-10930 GCA_039922095.1 Ginsengibacter sp.
CACCTGCCAGGATGTAAATTTTATCCTGCACCCGTGCAGATAATTCATAGCTTTTGAATATTACAAAACCACATAGTATAAAACAACCTGCAACCAGTATTAAAGAAAACATTTTAATATGCCTGAACGCTGAATCAATATTTTTTGTTTGTTTAAACATTACTTAAGATTTACCTGATATTTTATTATGCATGAAACCGTTTGATTTATTATTACCACCTTCGTTGAAGTAGTCCTGGCTTACGCTATTGGAAGCCATGCTTCCGGACACATTGGATCTGGCATTACCAAAAGCATCTGCAACCATACCAGCACCTGAAGAAGCACTATTTAAAACACTGCGGGAACTATTAGAAGTAAGGCTTGTAACTTTATATAAAAGCGTATTACCTCCTCCGGCATGAACAATATAATTTGCCACACTAGGCACAGTGAAATAGCCAACAATACCAATAATCATGAAGATTAAATAAGCCGTATCTGTGGGAGAAAAGAAAGTATCCCCATAGTCTTTGACCTGGGCTATATCTACCTTCAACATGTTTTCCTGTATCTTTCCTATAATGCCGCCAAAAATATTAGACACAGGCAACCAAAGAAATATGTTAATATAACGTGCAATCCAAACCGTTAGCGTATGCTGAAAACCGTCAAAGACTGCAATGCCGAAAACCAATGGACCTAAAATAGCAAGTACAATTAAGTAAAACGTTCGGATAGTATTAATGCACAAAGCTGCTGCCTCAAACAATACTCTTAGAACCTCACTCATCCATTGCTTTATGGAATTGCGAAAATTATAGGAAGCTTTGGCAAAGGCAAACCTTACATCGTTTCCAACGCTGGCGAAAATACTTTCATCAGATGGGTCATCTTTTGGATGCGTATATTTGTACCATTTATCCCTGTCGCCGCTTCCAGTTTCCCCAACATACATTTTCCATACATCTGTTTGCTTAATTGCTTCCTCTTTCTTTTGCAAAAGCACTGCAATAGCTTGGTTAGAATCATCAACCATTGCTGCAGTACCAGTTACTGTGGGGTTCATCACCCCATTAATCATAGCTATAACTGACGGAAATATAATAACTGCAAAACCTAATACAAATGGACGGAATAATGGATAAAAATCAATTGGCTCTGCATTAGCAATATGCCTCCAGACACGGCTGGCGATATACCAGGTAGCAGCAAAACCTGCAATGCCTCGCCCAACACCAATCAGCTTACTGCATAAAGGAAGCATATCAGTATATAACTGTTCTAATACTTTGTGCAGGCTTTTAACTTCATCTGCAAAGCCACCACTCTGAGCAAACAATAGTTTGGGCATTATTATGCCCATTGTTATTACAGCAATTACTCTTACACACTTTTTCATACACACTATTTAATTGCATTAAAAAAACTATAGTCCGTTTAACTGCTTCGATATTTTGGTATCAATCATTTCTCTTCCCCGTTGTATGGCCAGTACATTATTTTCCCGGTTAAAAGTTTTAAGGAAAACTAGTTTATCACTCATCTCATTAAATATCCTGTCAATTGCGTTTAAGCGCTCATCATCGCTCATTCTTAATTTATTTGATGTGATAACAACAGCCAACTCATCTAAATTTTCCAGGCTCTTTTTAAACAGGTTGCCATATACATTTTCTATATATTTTATTTCATTAGTATTAAAAAGATTTGATTTTTTAAATCTCTTAAAAGCTATTTTGTATTCTTTTACTAATTGAATTTGATAGCTGATGATATCAGCAATTCTTTTATATTTTTTTACTCCAGGACTAACCTGCATCAACCCATTTAAAAAAACATCGTGAAGATTAAAATTCCCTTTAGAAATATCTTTAATGGTGTTGTAACCTTTACTCACAATCTGATAACCCTTATACATATCATTAAGTATATTTTTTAGTTGCGCTAACTTCTCTACATTAAGAAGCAGTTGCTGCGTTTCATCAGATTGAGCCGCACATTTTCCTGTAAGAGACAGAATAATAAACAATACAATTACAAAAGGTTTTATCATTTTAGTCCATTTAGTTTTTTAGAAATCAGAATATTTTTTTCGTCATTGCTTCTTTGAATAGATAAACCAGTAGCATCATTGCTAAATGAAATAGTAAACATCTTTTTATTCTGCATGTCACCATAGATCTTGTCTATTGCCATAATACGCTCATCATCCTTCATCTGAACAATTCCATTTGTAATAACATTATATAGCTCATCTAAATTTTTAGCACAGTCAGTTAATACTTTATTGAATACATCTTTAAAATAGCCAAGTTCTTCACTGGTCAATTGATTGCTGGCGATTAAACCTCTGACAGCTTTACCCGCATACTTTGTTATGCTCACCTCCATGGCAATAATATCTGCCACTTTTTTGTAGTGTTTTATTTTGGAATTTACTGTCGCAAGTAAAATGAAATAATTGCTATTCAAGTCAAAGTCACCGTGCTTAATATTTTGAATTGTATTAAGTCCATTTTTTGCAATTGAATATCCTTTTAAAAGATAGCCTGAATAAAATTGCAAAGCAGCTATCTGTTGCAGCAGATATTTTTTTTGAGTTTTCTTTTGGCGGGACCATTCACTCCAGGTTTGGGCAAACAGGTTAATTGTAAAAAATACCGCAAAGGATAGCATCAACAACTTTTTCATACTCACATTTTTCTCTTTCACTAAAAATTATTACTGTAATCCGTACAGTTTCCTTACTACATCAATGTCATTTCTTTCCTTTACTCTTTGTAAACTGATTTTGATATTTTGCTGGTTGAACTGGCGCAGGTCTGTTATGTTTTCCTCAATATTGTCACTGGCTGCATGTATAATCTCCAGGCGTTTGGCATCTGACATTTGTGTAGCAAATGCGCTAATCACCAATTGGATTTGGTCAATATTTTTCAGGCCCTCGTTGAGTATTCCGGTGTACACTTGTTGCATATAATTAAGCTCACCGGCTGTAAAATTTTTATCTTGTTTAGAAAGATTAAATGCTTTGGAATATTCTTTTACTAACTGTACCTGCTTGGCTATAATATCCTTTACAGATTGATATGTGTAGATAATGTTTTTAACCTTCCATAGCTCATCAAAATAATTAGCGTACAATTCTTTTTATTTGTTAGCCCAATCGCTTATATCCGTGAGTTTTAATTTCGACATTTCATTTTCCAGTACCTTCTGAGCATTCTGCAGCCATATCGTTTTATTCTGCAAACGCTGAATTTTTAAATCCACAGCCTTAATTACTTTTTTTACTCCGGCTTTAATCACGTCAATGATTGAAGCTTGTGCATTTATCTGCTGTACAGGAGCTATGCAGATTGTAACGATCACGCAAGTGATTAATAATACTTTTTTCATACTCCTCATTTTCTTTTTCACAATAACCTACGTCCTATAAAACCCAAATCATAAATCGGATATCTTTTTATATGTTGTTTTTCCAAATTGCAGCGTCAATCTGTTGCTATCCCATATAAGTATTCGTCCCTGCTTCATTTCAGTTAGAGTTTGTTTATCCGTATTGTATTCTAATGACCATGTTTCGATGAGAAGTTCTTTTGGGAATTCTTTGCCATCCAATTTTTTTATAACGCCTGAATGCCTGCTTATTTGATACACACCATTTCCGTCATTTGCTTTCGTAACAGTTAGAGTATCGTCTGTCTTACCAAATTCATGTTCATACGAAGCTGTATAAACACCGCTTAAGGCTGTGTCATTTTTAGGGCTGTTACAAGAGGCGGCAAACAGAAAAATGCTAATCATGAAGTATTTCATAGTCATTATTTTAAGTTGTTAATGATGCAATTCCTTTTTCAATGCTTCCAAATTTCAGCGTTGCCGCATGTACTTTTACTTTCTCCTTCTCCTCTGTTGTGTAGGCCAGGTATTCCTCCGGTGATACTTCAGTGCGGTACACTTTTGATAATACACCACCTAAAGAAATAAAGACTTCCTTGTACTTCTTTGTTGGATCATTTGCTTTATTAATCGAAAGAACAAGTGCCTTTTCTTTTTCTGTTAATCCCAATAACTCCTGTATCTGCTCAAATTTATTTTGATACTTACTTTGATCGAGTAAAATCTTGCAATCACTGTTATTTATGATCGCCTGTTTAACTACAGGTGATGAAATAATATCTTCAACTTCCTGGGTTACAACAATGGCTTCCCCGAAAAATTTTCTTACAGTTTTAAACAAGTATTTGATATACTCTGCCATACCTTCTTTTGCAATAGCCTTCCAGGCTTCTTCAATCAGAATCATTTTACGAATACCTTTTAGTTTCCTCATTTTAGAAATAAATACTTCCATAATGATGATCGTTACCACAGGGAACAGAATCGGATGATCTTTGATATTATCTAACTCAAATACTATAAATCTTTGCTGCAATAAATTTAAATTCTCCTTTGCATTTAAAAGATAATCGAATTCACCATTTTTATAATAAGGCCTGAGCACATACAGGAAATTGGAAACATCAAAGTCTTTATCCTTTACATTTTCACTTTTTAAAACCTCTACAAATTCATCCTTTAAAAATTCATAGAAGGTATCAAAACACGGGAAGATATCTTCATTGTTCTTCAACTTATCAAAATACAACTGTAAGGCATTTGAAAGCGCCACATACTCACTGCGGTTATAAGTGTCATTATCCTTTTTCCAAAGAGCCAGCAATAAAGTTTTAATACTTTCTTTTTTCTCAGTGTCTAATATATCTCCATCACTAATGTAAAATGGGTTGAATTTAATTGGCTTGTTTTCGGAATACGTGAAATAATAACCCTTCACCATATCGCATAAACCTTTGTAAGAATGGCCAACATCTACCAGCACAATATGTGTTCCTTGCTCATAATACGAACGAACCATATGGTTAGTGAAAAAGGATTTTCCGCTTCCTGAAGGACCCAGTATGAACTTGTTACGATTGGTACAAATGCCTTTATCCATAGGTTCATCCGAAATATCCACATGCAGAGGTTTGCCTGTTAACCGGTCACCTAAGCGCAAGCCAATGGGACTTATGGAGGAGCGATAATTAGTTTCAAGATTTAAAAAGCAACACGCCTGCGGTGAGAAAGTGTCGAATGTATCGTTCATAGGGAAGTCAGCCGCATTACCCGGTATTCCTGCCCAAAATATTTGCGCAGATCCTTCTGTTTCCAATTTGGGAGTCGCATCCATTTGTGTAAGAGCCGAAGAACAAAGATTCCTGATTTGTTTTAATTCATCTTTATTATCAGTCCATGCCAATACATTAAAATGAGCTTTGACGGGCAACCTTTGCTCTGAAATCGCTTCGTTTAAAAAGTTATCTGTAGCGTCTTTGGCAATGGCATTTTCCCTGCTATAGGCTGATAGAGATTGAAGTCTTAATCTTTTACTTTCCAATTTCTGTAAAGTCTTTTGTACATCTTCTATAAACAAGTACTGGCTGTAAATGTGATTGCATGAAAGCAGTTGCCCAATGGGCGATGCAAACCCTACGCTGAATTTTGTTTTGTCCGTCGAATACTTATCATAGTTTATCCTTGAACCACAGAGCGCCGGAACAAATTCTGCATCACCAAGAGTATAAAGCTCACAGTAATTTTCTCCAATTCTCATTTCATTTTTAAATTCTATATCCCTGATAATCTTTGAATCAGTTTGCAGGTTTAAGTACTGTATAATTAGATCAACCAATTCAGCATCCTTTAACCTTTGCATGGAAACAACCCCACTATCTGATAATATCTTTTCGAATTGTCCAACATGGTTTAGGAAGTCATGATAATATTTTGGCTGTAGCGTTTCTTCAGGAACTATTGTTCTTCTTAATAAACTTGAAAAGACTGAGGAAGATAATTTTCTGTTAGCTGGTTTCTTTGTCAGTAAAATGTAACATTTATGATCCAGGTAAGGACGTTCATTAAAGAAGCGTTCACTGCTCCTGCTTAAAAAACTATTGTCTTCTTTTATAAAGGCAGCCTTGTATTTTGTTTCCGTAAACCAGTCCTGTTTGTGCAATATTGAATGTATTGGTAACACTTTAATTGCTTTTATCCATGAATGATGAAAAGATTCATAGTCATCATTACTTAATGTAAATAACTCTGGTAATTCTAATTTAAAAGCGACAGAAACATCACCCATTTTGGAAAGGATGGCATTATGCTCAACACCATAAAGTGGCAATATTTCAAACAGATTTTTCATGTAACAATTGCTTTTTCAAACGAATAATAGAATAACTTTTTATCACTGCAGGAATTGCTTTTTTGGCTACCTTTTTCATTAGCCCATATTCACCATAAGTACGGCTAAGTTTATACACATACATAAATAAAGCAGTACCCAACGAAACAATTAATGCAAGGCAAATGAAAATATTTACTCCGCAGATATATACTATGGCAAACAATATCAACAAGGCAACAAGCCCGCCCCCCAGGTACCATATGTACTGTGCCTTTAACCCCTTAAATTCGATGGGCTTGTTAATGCCCTTGTTGATTTGATATACGCTATTGTTCATTATGAATGTTTACGCTATAATTTCTTCCACAAGTCAATCATTATTGAGACAGCAATGCAAATTATGCACCTTCAGTAGGCTTTCGGGTGAATTCAAGTGAACTGCTGTTGAATTGCATTTCAAACTCATCCTATCTTTAATAATAATTAGACAGGGAAAACTTACATTGCCACTCATGTAAAAATGAAAAGATTTGAATAACCAGTCAGTATCATATTCACGTGCAGGAGATGTTTTTCATTACCGGTGGGCAGCTAGAAGGTGCTTACGACTGCTTTACCCGAACACTGAGTTGGAAAAAATTGTTATTGAGGGATCAAATGAAAAGGAGAAGGCCGGAGAATATGTGATAGACGTTTCAGAGTATTCAAAAACAAAAGACGAAGTAAAAAATATACGATATTTTCAGCTGAAGCATACGACAATACGTGGTCACAAAGCAATGAAACTGGCTGAACTGAAGAAGACGATTGAAGGATTCGCTGACAGATTTCGCCAGCATGAAAGGGATAAGAAAAAAAGCCCGGTATCGATATCCTTCGCCATCATAACCAATAGAAAAGTTGATAATACGGTTAAGGAAAAGTTGCAGCACTTACAGAATGGAAAAGATGTTGAAATTCGTTTTCGTAGTACCATTGAGAATTATACGAAACTTAAAGGCAAACGCCTTGCACAGTTTTGTAGCCTCCTCAAAATTGAAGATGCTGAAGGCAATTATAATGTTCAGAATATTGAGCTACGGGTAGAGTTGTCGCAATTAGTTGCTGGTTCTGTCAAAAATACGCAAGCTGATGCATTAACTATTATGGTGCAGGAAAAGGTACTTCCGGATAGTGATCATAATGTTAATCGTGAAGAGGTACTTAAAAGGTTCAACATTACTAGTGAGCGGGATCTTTTTCCAGCACCACCAATTTGGGAAAAATTGGATAAAGTGATTGAAAGAGAGCAGTATGTTGGCATTATCCGTTCCATAAACGAATCGGAAAGTCCTGTGATAGTTCATGCTGCTGGAGGAGTTGGGAAAACCGTCTTTTGCAGGCACCTGATAACCTCTATTCCTGAGTATTCTTTAACTATCGCCTACGACTGCTTTGGAACAGGCAGCTATCGAAACAGGAGTTCATTCAGGCATAGGTATCGTGACGCCCTTGTGCAGATTGCAAACGAACTCGCAACAAAAGGGTTATGCCAACCGGTTCTGGTATTTGACACAACAAGCGATGATGATATTATAAGAAGTTTTTTGCAGCGAATAGATTCTGCTACGGAAGCTTTGAAAAAATTAAACAAGCTAGCGCAATTATTTATTGTAATTGACGCAGCTGATAACGCAGAAATGGCTGCAGAAGAATTTAAAGATATTTGCTTTGCCCATGAACTGCTCAGGGAAAAAATGCCATTGGGATGCAAACTCATCATGTTATGCAGAACAGAACGTAAACATCTTCTAAAACCAAATGACAAAATCCTGTCACTTGAATTGACACCTTTTTCGGATGAAGAATCACTTCACAATCTTCGATGTTACTTTCCAGCAGCTACTGAAAACGACGGTGTTGAATTTTACCGTTTAACAGGTGGAAATCCAAGGGTGCAGGCAAATGCACTTGCTGTATTTTATCAAACAGTCACTGAATTGCTTTCATCTTTTGGCCCGAACCCCATGACAGTAGAAATGCAGATAGAACAGCAGTTGCGTGATGCCGTTTTAAAAATTAATGAACATCAAACACCTAACTTTCAGGATAAAATCAACGCCATCACTATTGGCCTCGCTAGCCTTCCACCACATATACCTATTTCAGTATTAGCAAGAGCTGCAGATGTACCAACAAGTGCCATTAGTAGTTTTGTAGCTGATCTGGGTAGACCCCTGTGGATCAGTGACAGCTCAGTTCAATTTAGAGACGAGCCAACAGAAACCTGGTTCCGCAAAACCTATCTTGCAGATAAAGAGAACTTTCTTTCCTATATAGAAAGGCTGGAACCCATCGCATCCGAATCAACATATGTTGCAGAAGTTCTGCCGCAATTATACCTTCAGGCTGGCGAGTATAATAAACTTATAAAAATTGCTCTATCTGACGAACTGCTGCCTACCACCAATCCAATTGACGCAAGGAATGTCAGGATTTTCAGGTTACGTTTTGCATTTATTGCCGCACTGAGATCAAAAAATCTTAAGGATGCCATTCAACTGGGTATGAGGGCTGGGGAAGAGGTTGCAGGCAATAACCGTCAATTTGTTCTTTTTAAGACCAACATTGATCTTCTTGCATTATTACAAGGAAAGGAAAAGGTACAGGAGATTGCATTCAAAAGCAAGTTGCGTAGCGGTTGGGATGGTTCAGAAAATATTTATACAGCATCACTTTTATCTGCCATTTCGGAATATAAAGGAGAGGCAAGAGGATATTTGCGTGCCGCAGAGAACTGGTTATCGATTTATTTTAAGAATCAGAAAACAGAAAAGGATGAATATTCTCACGAAGAAAAACTTGTCGACCAGGACCTTCTTGAGTTCGCTTATGCACATTTGAACATAAATGGTGTTGCAGGATCTGTGCAATTTATTAACAGGCTCAAACCAAAAGAATATTTGCGCAAAGTCGTTTCCATGCTTGCAAGTAGACTTATTGATGAAGGAAAGGTTGAAGTAATACATCAGTTGGCTGAAAGCTGGAAGGATGAACCATACTACGTCGTCGCTATTGCAAACGAACTTATGCAGGTTGGTAAGTTTTTAAAGCCGATGATTGCAAATAAATGCCTGGATAAACTAAGCAATCCTAAAAGCCGGATAACAAAACCCAAGGATAGGTATTATGATGACCAAACGATTTTATCCATTATGGGTTTTGTTGAAACTTGTTTTCATTATAAACTTGATTCACAAAAAATTATTAAGGTACTTGACTATTATGCGCCAGCCAAGGCCAACAGAATGTTGGTGTCAAAGCACTCATCAATGGACAGGTTTATCTTTTTAAAGGCACTTGCGATGAGATTGATTTACGCAGGAAAAAATGAGATTGAAATAGAAGAAATCATTCCTGACGAGGTCCTTACAAAGAAGAAAAACCACGATTATGACAATGACTTGAAAGAGTACAAAGAATATATAAATGGATTATTGCCGTGGTTTTTATTACGTGCAAACATTCTGCGAGGTACGGTTGATGTTTTTCAGAGCGAATTTCAGTCTGCGAAAACGAGTTCTGAACAAGCGAGAACAAACCGGTATAATAATTATGACCCTTTACCAAAAGAAGTAGCGCAACTGGTTACTTCCATAATCATACTTGGTGACTCTAAGGTTGTTAATGAATGCTATCAATATCTTACTGCTGCCAAAAACATTTTTAATTCCTCAATAAGACTGTGGTTGCTACATGCAGCTTATCGCTGTGGACATCTAACAGACATTTGCGATAATCTGGAACAAACAACATATGAATTAATTGAATCTTTAAAGGAAGAAGGGCCCGACGAAATGGCTGAAAAGTACATTTCACTTGCTCGGGCTGTCTCAGTAAATTCTGTAGCTGATGCTAGCCAGTATTTTGATCAGGCAGTGGAGATCGTTTCGAAGTTTGGGGATGAGCTCGTGAGGCGATGGGAAGCGTTGGAATCTCTTGCCGAACGTGCCTCTGAATCGCAAGACATCAACGATGAATTTGCATACCGGTTTATCCGTTGTGCTGAGTTGATAGGCATATATGTTTCAAGAGAAAAATATTGGGACAGGAGTAACGCTGCCCTTATTGATTCAAAGTTATCCCCCTCCACAGCTATAGCGGGCATTAGCCGGTGGCGCGATAGAAAAGTTGGATGGTATCAGTACCAACTACTTGCTGTCGTGAAAGATCTTGCAAAAAGAAATTTACTTTCTCCTTCTTGTGCCTGGTCATTAACTCATTTTTTTGGCGACCGGTTAAATGGTGACTTGGCCATACTATGTATTGAGAAGGAGCCGGTAAAAGCACAGAAGCTGGCAATTCTGAATGATGCAGTTCGAATATTGGAGGTGGAAGGTGCCCATCAAAAATACGTAGATGACCTTCAAAAGATTGCTTCCAGGTTCGGACTGCCAAACAATGGCTTGGCAACGCTTGTGGAATTTTTTGAAAATGATATGGAGGAAAAGTCCGACGATCATGGTGATCATTACTTGAAAAAAAGGAATGATCAACCCGATTCAGAATGGGATACGATATTTAATGGCTTACAAATCGATTCCTTGGATGGAATTACTAAACTGTTAGACAGATTAAGCAACGAACCTCAGGACCGCTTCAGGAGTCATGGCGTGAGGGAAATTTTATTTGAAGGTCTTGCACGAGTAAAGCAAAATCAGGTTTATAACTTCATCG
>JBDSAQ010000027.1:0-5038 GCA_039922095.1 Ginsengibacter sp.
CCTTTCAAAAGCAACACTCCTGTTGACGAAAACTCCATAATAGAATCACCATTTAAAGCACGGTTCCGTACAACTGCGGCTTCATCGTGTGCCTTGCAGGCACGACGAAGCCTTATTTGTTAGCGGCAGTCAATTATCTCGCAGTCGTACCAATGATAATTGCTCCTTTGTCCGCATGTGCCCCGTAAATGAATGGACTACCTTTCTTATTAAGGAAGTCAATGCTTATGATTTCTTTCTTTAAGAGAGGTAACATTATTGTATCCAAATTCCTCTGATATTTAAAGACTACGCCATCAATTGCAATTAATGGTGATTGGGCAATATATCCTTTTTGAAATATCCTATTTATCGAATCAGCCAAGTAATATTTGTCATCGCTGATGTCTTTGAGAACAAATATTTTCGGGTTGCCATAGACTTTCGTTTCGAGTAAATTTACCGTAAGATGTGTCGCTGTATCCATAGGTAAAAAGCTGCGTCTTATCTCTAAGAAAAGTTCTTTTAGGGCTTCAAGTTCTTTGGGTGGTGTCATGCTATGAACATAGACTTGCCTCTTTAAAGTATCTTTATCTATGTACAACTTGTACTCATCTCCATCCAAATGGCCAGTCTCATAGACCGAGTCAAGTTTGCTAAAGTTGATAACAGCCATTAGGCTATCGAATTGCTGTTTCAGTTTTCCTATAAGCAACGCATGATAAGTAGTATCGTTTTTTAATGTCTGAAACGTATCGTTTGCAAAATCCTGTCTTAAGATAATGGAGTCTATATCATTAACTCTTAAACTGAATGACAACGGCGAAATATCAAAATATGAGAAATCTATTGTTTTAAAGTTTTGTCTGCTTTTCTTGTCTGAATTGCAAGATGCCAATGTAATACAAAGAAATAAAAAGAGTAAAGTACGTATCATTGATATTTTAGATTCCTGAAACGGCCCCTTGATTGCCGCTAACACTTGCATTAACGCACCCTTAAAACTAATCAATTGCGTTAATCCACCCAAACTAGCCCGCTTTGCGTAATAACATCACCATTTTCTTAACCAATATAAATAACCCTTAAAACTGATTTATCTTGCATAAATAATACATCTCCATGAATTTTAAACAAAGTGAATTAACTGAACAGGTAGCACAAACGGCAAGGGATTTTGCATTGCAATATATAAAGCCGCACGTTATGGAGTGGGATGAAACACAGGAGTTTCCTGTTCATATTTTTAAAGAACTTGGTAAGCTTGGTCTTATGGGTGTTTTGGTTCCTGAAAAATATGGAGGATCGGGATTAAGCTATTTTGAATACAGTGTGGTTATCCAGGAAATTGCTAAAGTTTGCGGCTCTGTAGGGTTATCAGTAGCGGCGCATAATTCATTATGTACCGGGCATATTATGTTATTTGGAAATGAAGAGCAAAAAAATAAATATCTTCCCAAACTGGCTACAGCAGAGCATATTGGCGCCTGGGGACTTACAGAACCTAATACCGGAAGCGATGCAGGAAATATGAAATGCACTGCCGTTAAAGATGGTAATGATTGGGTGCTTAACGGAACCAAAAACTGGATAACCCATGGCATAAGCAGTGATGTGGCTGTAGTTATTTGTGCAACAGGGCCAGCCCGTACAAAAGATAATTCCACTGCATTTATTGTTGATCGTAATACCCCCGGATTCAGGGGAGGGAAAAAAGAAAATAAGCTTGGGATGAGGGCAAGCGAAACCGCAGAAATGATCTTTGATAATTGCAGGATACCTGATGAAAACAGGATGAGGGAAGTGGGTGAAGGTTTTAAACAGGCTATGAAGGTATTGGATGGGGGAAGATTGTCTATTGCAGCTTTGGCATTAGGCATTGCAAAAGGCGCTTATGAAGCCTCACTGCAATATTCAAAAGAGAGGTACCAGTTTGATCAGCCTATTTCCAATTTTCAGGGTATATCTTTTAAACTGGCTGATATGGCTACTGAAATAAAGGCTGCTGAGCTATTGCTTGATAATGCATGTGATACAAAAAACCGGGGGCAAAATGTAACGCAGCAATCTGCTATGGCAAAATATTATGCAAGCGAAGTAGCAGTGAAAGTATCCACTGATGCTGTGCAGATATTTGGAGGGTATGGTTACACTAAAGATTTTCCTGTTGAAAAATTTTACAGGGATAGTAAGCTTTGCACTATTGGCGAGGGCACAAGCGAGGTGCAAAAAATAGTTATAGCAAGAGAAGCATTAAGGTAAAATTTCATTATCCATAAAACTCCCTCCTTTTGAGGCCGGCCCTTCTGTAGAACCTGTATCGCCTGCGGGGGTAGTATCTCCGGCACCATGATGAAAAAGATTATCAATAGCCCCTTCTACCATTGGAAATTTTTGTTTGATATATTCTTTTATAGTGTTTAAAATACCGTGTGCCTGCTCACCGCTCAGGCTATGTGTATCCTGTAATTTTTTTATAAGCTCCTGCATGATTTATTTTTTATAAAAGTATTTAAATATCTTTTAAACAGGTGAAACTATTCTGTATCATACCTGTCCACACTTTCAATGCCATTTAAGCTTTTCAATTGGGTAACTAAAACTTCCAGTTCATCTTTATCATGCACGTAAAGTTTTATGTTGCCCTCAAACAAACCATCTTTCGCTTCAAGCGTAAGTGCATTAATATTGATCTTTAACTCCCCGCTGATAAGGTTGGTTATTTTATTTATCACGCCTACATCATCCAACCCAATAATTTTTATACCGGTAAGAAATGATATTTCCTTGTTTTTAACCCACTTTGTTTTAACCACTCTATGCCCATAATTGGAGAGTAGCCTTGCGGCATTGGGGCAATTGGTTCTGTGTATTTTTAAACCTTCCCCCTGTGTAATAAAACCAAATACATCGTCACCGGGTATAGGTTTGCAGCAGTTTGCCAGTGTGTACAATATCCTGTCGCTGCTTTCTCCGAATATTATTAATTCAGTATCTTTTTTATTGAAAGATTTTGGATGTGTATCATGTTCTGTTTTTTCTTCATGGACAACCTTTATAGTTTTTGGGCTAATTAATTTTTCTCCTGTAACTGTAAATTCTTTTAATTCTTTAAGGTCAATTTTTTTAACAGCAATATCATATAAAAGATCCAGGGAAGAAGATACTTTGTAAAACGTGACAAGCTCTTCTATATTAGTGTTATTTAATGCTGCACCCATTCCATCAAGCTTTCGCTGTAAAATATACTTGCCTTCATCAGCTATTGTTCTTTTTTCTTCTTTCAAAGAATCCTTAATTTTTGCTTTTGCCTTTGTGGTTACCACAAAATTGAGCCATTCACTATTGGGCTTTTGCTTGGCTGATGTAATGATCTCGATCTGGTCACCACTTTTTAACTTATGACTTATGGGCACAAGCTTATGATTCACTTTAGCGCCAATACATTTAACACCAATGGCAGAATGGACACCAAAAGCAAAGTCGAGAGCCGATGCCCCAATAGGCAACATTTTTACATCTCCTTTTGGAGTATACACATATATTTCTTCTGCTAAAAAAGATACTTTAAAATCCTGCAAAAAATCTATAGAGTTAATATCCTGACCGGCAAGTACTTCACGTATCTGATGAAACCATTTATCAAAGCGGCTTTCATCGTTTGTACCTTCTTTGTATTTCCAGTGGGCAGCCAGGCCTTTCTCTGCAATATCATTCATTCGCCGGGTACGTATCTGTACTTCCACCCACTTTCCCTGGGGGCCCATAACTGTAGTGTGTAAAGCTTCATAACCATTATTCTTCGGATTGCTCAGCCAATCCCTTAACCGTTCAGAAGAAGGAGTGTACTCATCAGTAATTATGCTGTATACTTTCCAGCAATCTTCTTTTTCTTTCTCCGGGGGAGAATCAAGAATAACACGAATGGCAAAAAGATCATACACTTCTTCAAAAGCAACACCTTTTTTTTTCATCTTATTCCATATGGAGTGAATGCTTTTAGGCCTGCCGTATATCTCAAAATTAAAAAGGCCCTGGTCTAATTTTTCTTTCAGAGGTCTTATAAAATCATTTATAAAACGGGTACGTTCACGTTTGGTATCCTGTAGTTTTTGAGCAAGGTATTTAAAACTGTCAGGCTCCATATATTTCATCGCAAGGTCTTCCATTTCAGTTTTAATATTGTATAAGCCCATCCTGTGCGCAAGTGGTGCATATACATAAACCGTTTCAGAAGATATCTTAAGTTGATTTTCTCTTTTCATGCTATCCAGCGTACGCATATTGTGCAGCCTGTCTGCCAGCTTGATTAATATTACTCTTGGGTCGTCAGTAAGAGTAAGTAATATTTTTTTAAAATTTTCGGCCTGCCGGGATGTGTTAGCATCCAGAACAGTGGAAATTTTTGTAAGCCCATCTACAATTTTTGCTATCTCTTCCCCAAACTCTTTTTGTACATCTGTGAGTGATACATCGGTATCTTCCACCGTATCATGTAACAGCGCACATATAGCACTGCGTACTCCCAAACCGATCTCTTCTGTACAAATCATGGCAACTGCCAAAGGATGTAAAATATATGGCTCTCCGCTTTTACGGCGCATGGTTTTATGGGCATCTGCAGCTATTTCAAAGGCTCTTCTAACAAGTTCCTTATCACCGGGTTTTAATTTGGACTTTAGCATACGCAGCAAAGTGCGATAGTTGCGCAGAATTTCTTTCTTTTCCTCCTCCTCACTTAAGTTATACTTCGGTATGTCAACAATGGCTTCCATTAGTAACGAATTTACGGTATAATCCTGAAAAATTTAGTGGTAAAATATTATAGGATTTAGTTCCGTAGAGGGTTTTCGTAATTATTATCCTTAAGCTTTTCATTTAGCTGCGTAGCAGTGAATTCAACATTTTTTATCAAAAATGCTGTAAGTAAATACAAATGTTCCGGCTTTTGCAATGTGCCATGCAATTAGCAAAGGGCTTCCAGCGAAAAACACTGAACTTTGTACCGATCATTATTAAATAGCTTTCACTTGTTACAAGATAATCACGGCAGAAAAAT
>JBDSAQ010000028.1:0-3270 GCA_039922095.1 Ginsengibacter sp.
CCGAAAGCATTCCAGTAATGTTTAGTACCGGTGGCCAAAGTGTCTTTTGAAAAATTAGTAGGATCAAATGGCTGTAACAACTGTACATAATCATGAGCAAACCATACATCAAAAATACTCTGATCCCTGAAGTTTAAAGTATATAAAAAAATTGATTCATCGTCTGTATGATACCAGGCCTGGTTAAAATAATAAGAGGAAATCACTTTAGGTCCATGGCTTAATACCAAACCTTTTTTCGGAAAAAATAAATAACCTGCTGAAGAGCTCAGCTTTATATAATTATGGCGTGGCACATAGCCCGCCTCTGCATTATAGTTGTTGCCAACATATTCATGCTGCCAGGCTATCAGCCATTTTTTACTTTGATACTGCAGGTTGGCTGCATGAATAAGATCGTTGGTTGCTTTACCGGGACTGAAAGATTTTACCAGCATCGCTTTGCCTGTCCATTTATTAGTAGATGAGGCAAGATTATATTCAAGCCCGAGGTTACGGTTGTATTGCGAGTATAAAGGCCTGGTGGTATCCTTAGTATGATCATAGTTAATGGATTGTTTATTTACAAACATTACCCGAATATTAGAGCGGGAGAACACTCTTTTTTGTAATGCAATTACAGCAAAATTTTGTGCAGGCAAGCCGCTTTCTGTTTGCTTTTTAGTTTGCATATCCATTACGCCTATACGCCAGTTTTTGCTTAAGCTACCGCTCAATCTTGCACCATAATTAATAGGAACACCAAGCCCGATTCTGCGGGAAAAAAATGGCCTGATACCGGCATAACCAAAGTTTGCAAACAGATCATTATTCTCTAAAAAAAATTGGCGTTTTTCAGGAAAAAATAATTCATAGCGATCAAGATTAGTGACCTGCTTATCTACTTCAACCTGCGAAAAATCAGGATTAACCGTAAGATCAAGATTGATAGAGGAGGTAACAGCTATCTTTGCATCTGCACCAATATTTTTTTTATAAGCGGCCTTGTGGTTATTAATAAAATTCTTTGTAACATCTGCAAGCGCATAAGGAATTACTGAAATATTTGCACCGGCATCAGGAGGCGGCGCATCCCATATTAAGTTGCCTGTATAAGCCAGAGATGCTGTAGGAAACTGGCGTGGAACAGGTGCCCATGCTGACTTCTCTGTCACCTTAATATCAAGCCTGCTAAAGTTAATTCCCCATTTGCCTATACCTTTTTTATAGCGGATACTTTTAAAGGGAATGGCTGCTTCAAATATCCATTTATCGGGATAATTTTTTACAGCAGATACCCATTTATTATCCCAGTTAAGATCGGCTGAGCCGCCGCCATACAACATGCCATCCCATTGTGCTCCTGCAGCATTAGCCCCAAAAGTAAAGCCATTGGTACGGTCATCGAACGGATCAATAAAAAAAATAAAATTATCATTCTTACCAAAAGCGAAATCACGCCTTAATGATTCAACCATATAACGTCCGGGTTTTATGAGGTAGCAAATTGCAATTATATAAAGGTTTGTGGCATCGTACGTCATACGCACTTCTGTTGGCACCTTTGCGTGGCTGGTATCCATTGGGAGTACCATAAAAAAATCCCCCGCAGAGCCGGCATCAAACCAGGCGGGCTCATCCATTACACCATCAATGTTTATAGCTGAAGAAGTTTTATGTATATGCAACTGGTAAGCATCGTTCTTTTTTTGCGCATTTAATGCTATGCAAAACAGGGTTAAAGAAATTAAGAAGAATCCTTTCAAACGGTAAGTACTTATTATTTCGCTACAAATTAAGCATTGTTACGATTGCAGAATTAAAAAAGTACAACTCTGGCAACTGCCGACATTTTTTTAATGATTTTGTAATAACAGTCTTTGTCTCAATTAAAAGTTCCCAAAGGATCTGTAGGGTAGAAGCGGCTAAAACAAACGCCCCGATAAGCTGCACAATATCTGCAAGTACAAGTGACCCGATAGCTACCTGGTGATTCGAAATATTGCCAAAGAAAAATCTGTTTATGCAGCAGGCAGTTTTATCTCCTTAACCAACCCCACTAAATTTTGCAACGACTTCTCAAACGCCTCTTTCATTTTCTTTTTCCTGCCCAGGTTAAAGCGTAATTGTTTCACTATACTTTTTTGCATGTAAAAATCTACAGTAAGCCTGGTTTTATTATCAGCAATTTTTTCCAGCGTATAATTTGTTGTGCTTTTTTCTTTTTCTTCCGTTTCACTAAATTCAATTCTATCGGGATGATAAGTGTAGCTGCTTGCATAAAGAATAGATTGCCCGTTCTCTAAAATACAGCGACAGCGCATGCCAACACGTGGTAAAAAATGATTTACTTCTTCCACTGCTTTTACACCATGCTGCCATCGGCTGCGGTAATTAAAATCTCCCGTGGCATGAAATAATGTAATGATGTCTGTATCATATTCTTTTGTAAGTGAGAGTGCTTTTATTTTTTTAGAAAGATCAAGGTGAGGAAAATGCTCCGGCTCTATTTCATTTTTTAATTGAGTTAACTGGGTATAATGAAAAGGGATTTCCCCGTTCTCAGTTTGCTTGGTGCTGCTGTTCCATGTCATCCATTGTTTAAAATCCGCAGGGGCGTTATTATTAAGAAGGTCGTTAGTTACCAGCCAGTATTCATGTTGCTCAATATCGTTCTTAAGCAGTTGGTGAGCAACAATAATATCCTTACCAATAAGCTTGCTGAAGTGCTTAACATTATAGCCCGTAAATTCCCCATAATGCGTTATTACTTTTAATGTAAGATTAATTGCGCTCATACAAGCCTTACATTGACAAAAGCGGCGGCTCTCATAAGCAATAAGATTTCTATGAAACCCGCAAAACATTTTCTCTACCTGTTTGTACAATGCTTCAAGCCCGGGTGCTTCACCGAACTTGTAAAAAAGAATAGCATCACCTTCAATCTCCGAAACCTCAAGCCCAACCTCGTTTGCATTGAGGAGTATCTCCAGCAGTTCCTGAATAATGAGACGGCTATGGCTAATTTCTGTTTCGTGAACAAACTTTGTAAAGCCGCTGATATCCGGAATAAAAAGCAGCCCTTTGTTTTCCATCTTTTTCTTTTAAAGTTACAGCATACAAATGTTTATAGGAAAAAGAAAACGGCAGAGAAACGATAACGCACCCAGCCGCAAGAAGAAAGAGAAAAAAATTAACTGCGGCGATGGAAATGGTGTTGGTGATTTAAATGAGCAGGCAGGCATATGCACGATGGTAATTATTTATGAAGCATGAAAGCAGTGAGCGGTG
>JBDSAQ010000029.1:0-4924 GCA_039922095.1 Ginsengibacter sp.
AAGATCTGCCCTTTCCACCTCTATGATATGATCTTTTTTAAACCCCAGCCTGTCACCGAGCATGTAGTTCATTTGTCCATGTACAATAATGGTACAAATTATAAGTATAACAGAAATTGCAAATTGGAAAATCACTAACCCGTTTCGCAGTGCCATGCCGTAAGTGCTGGATTTAAATTTTCCTTTTAAAACTACGATCGGGTTAAACGAAGACAATACCAATGCAGGATATATCCCTGCAAGTAAACCCACTAAAATTGAAAACCCTAAAAGTATAGCTATCCGCAAGGGATGTAAAAAATACAGCGCAGAGAGATGTTTACCGGAAACCTGGTTAAACAACGGCAGCAATAAAATAATAAACAGTACAGCGATCAGCATGCTAATAAAACTCATAACTACTGACTCCAACAGAAACTGGTAAATAAGTGAACTTCTTTCAGAACCAAATGTTTTTCTAATGCCCACCTCTTTAGCTCTTTCCAGGGAACGGGCGGTGGACAGGTTAATAAAATTGATGCTGGCAAGAAACAGGATGAACACTGCCACAATCCCAAAAATGTAGACCGCCTTAATACTGCCATTAGGCCTCAGTTCAGCCTCAAGGTCTGATATAAGATGTATCTTTCTTAAGGGCTGCAGGTAATAATGATAGCCATTGCCGGCAGTTGTAAATTGTGCGAAGCTCATGCCCATGTTCTGTTCAATATCATTGGCTACATATTTTTGTACTATCTGCGGAAACTTTGCTTCCAATGCCTGTGGCGAAGAATTTTTATTTAACAACAAATAAGTGTTCGCAGAAAAATTAATGTAATTCGGATCACGTGTGTTGCGGAAGGAAGCTGATGATATCAGCATATCAAAAAGGAAGTGGGAATTATCAGGCCAATCTTTGCAAACCCCTGAGATCATGAATTTATTGTTGTCGTTACCGTCTGTTTCAAACATTTTTCCCATGGCATTTTCCACTGATCCAAAATATCGTTTGGCAGTGCTTTCATTTATAACTGCAGTGTTAGGCTTTTCCAGTGCAGTTGTTGGATCACCCTGCAAAAAAGTGCCGGAAAAAACACGAAAGAAATTTGAGTCAGCCAATAACACATACTTCTCATCAAATACCTTGTCGTTGATCTTTACAAAGAAATTTCCTGCACCCCCAAAATTGAATATCCTAGTACTTTCCAAAACTTCCGGGAATTCTTTTTTAACCGCCTCACCAATAGTTTGGGGTATAATAGAATACGATGTTGACCGGCCGGGGTATTTTCTTTCCAACACCATACGATATACCTGGTCGCCGTTTTTATGAAAATTATCAAAGCTCAACTCACTTTGTATAAACAGAACGATCAGTAAGCAAACTGCCATACCAGTTGCCAGCCCAATAATATTGAGCAGGGTATATCCCTTTCTTTTCAAAAGATTTCTTGCGGCGATTTTTAAATAATTTTTAAACATGGTCTGAACTATGATTTTTGTGACTAAAAAAATTTGCCCCCATCCCCTAAAGGGGAGTAATGGTTAGCATTTTTATTTTTATGCAAAACCATTTCATAAATGAAGCTATTAAAATTAAAAAACTCCCAAGGTCTCCCCCAAGGGGGGAGATTTAGAGGGGGCCCTTTATTCTGTTCTCAAACTCTTCACCGGGTTTGCTATTGCTGCCCTTATTGATTGAAAACTTACTGTTATCATTGCAATGGCTACGATCAAAATAAAAGGAAGTACAAAATATATCCAGTATATGTTGATGCGAAAAGCATAGCTCTGCAACCAGTTGGCTATAGTAAACCATGCAATTGGTGTAGCCAGGACAAATGCGATCAAGAGCAAAAGTGCAAACTCGCCGTAAAGCAGTTTTAAAATATTTGTAACTGATGCGCCTAACACTTTTCTTATGCCGATCTCTTTTGTGCGTTGCAGGGTTATGAATGAAGCAAGCCCAAACAAACCAAGACATGCAACTAATATAGCCAGACTTGTAAACAAGCCAAACACCTGTCCGAAACGCTGATCTGCTTTGTATTGCTCATCAAAATGATCGTCAAGAAAAAAGTATTCGAATGTGTTACCGGGAAAGAATTTATTCCAGGCTGTCTTTACACGATCAACTGCGTTGCCTACCTGCGGAGTATTTACTTTTACAGACATGTAGCCACTCACGTCGGGTATACAACGAAGTATCAATGGCTCGTATGATTCACGCAAAGATTGCTGATGAAAATTTTCCGTTACACCTGCTATTGTATATTGCTGTCCCCAAAAATCAATCTTTTTACCAAGCGCTTCTTCGGGCCTATTAAATCCTAATTGCTCTATGCCCTTCCTGTTAAAGATCACAGCATGATCATCTGAGCCATATTCTTTTGCAAATACCCGTCCGGCAATCAGCTTCAGGCCGTATGTTTTTATGTAATCATAATCTACCCCGATCACCCGGTATTGCTTTTGCGTTGATTCATCTGTGCCTACAAGCTTTATCCCTCCTGCATTCCAGTCCACAGCTTCCCCGGGTATGCTAGTTGATACAGCAACATTACGCACAAACGATTCCTGGGCTAATTCCTTTTTCAAAGTTGTTATTTTCTGTAAGAAGGTAGAATCGATCCCCACTACCGGCCGGGATACAACCAGCGTTTGATCTATGTTAATACCCAACGATTGCTTGCGCATGTATTGTATCTGCTTATAGACGGTATACGTTCCGGTTAATAAAAATAACGAAGCGGCAAATTGAAATACCACTAATGACTTTCTTAATAATGTACTTTGCCCTGTGCCACTCATCTTACCTTTCAATACTTCAATAGGTTTGAAGCCAGACAATACAAAAGCAGGATACAAGCCTGAAAAGAATATGCCTGTTATAAACAATGCAATAAGGCCCACCCAGAAATTGCTTTTTACAAATAGCGCCATAGAAAGTTGCTGGCCCGAAAGCTTGTTGAACCCCGGAATTGCAATTAAAACGATAAGCAAAGCAAGTATTAATGCTATGCCATTTAGCAATGCAGATTCAGAAAGAAACTGGATAATAAGTTGTCTTCGCTGAGAGCCTATCGCTTTGCGAACACCTACTTCTCTTGCCCTTGTTATAGCCCTTGCGGTAGCAAGATTTATATAATTTACCCAGGCAATTATGACTATAAAAAATGCGATACCTAATAGAAGATACACCGTTTTGCCATCACCATTGGTACCGGGTTCCATCATATAATTAGAGTATAAGTGAATACTTTTTAAAGGCTGCAGCAGGTATGTAACAGCAGAATTATATTTTTTCATGTCCGCTCCTACACCTTTCTCGACAATGGGAAGAAATTTTTTTTCAACTACTGAAGGATCAACACCTTTTCGTAATAATAAGTAAGTAAGGCATCCATCCCACGTCCAGGCTGTTTCAGGATTATTACCATTCTTTGCCTGTAAATCTAAATATGAAGCATAGGATAAAAGTATATCGGGCTTTATCTGCGTATTAACGGGAGCATCCTTATACACAGCCGTAACCGTGTAATTCCTTTTACGGTTTAGCTCAAGTCGCTTGCCAATAACATCAGTGCTGCCAAATATTTTACGGGCTGCTGTTTCTGAAAGGGCTGCTGTAAACGGCTTGGTTAATGCAGTTTTTTGGTTCCCCGAAACCAAAGGAAAGGTGAAGATGCTAAAGAAAGAGCCGCTTGCAAAAAATGCCTTCTCCAATTTCAAAGGCTGGTTATTTACCTCTGTAGTAACCTGGTTGTTTTGAACAAGTTTTACATAATCCTCAATTTCGGGTATCGCATCTTTAAAAGAATTACCTACTGCATAAGCGCCGGCAGCCCATTGGGTGCTTAGTTTACCATTGTCGTACCTGTCCTGCTGTACACGATAAACTCTATCCCTGTTAACCTGGAAATTTTCATAGCTCAACTCAAACGATACATATTGCAAAATGAGCAGGCATGCTGCTATACCAATAGCCAGCCCGAAAATATTAATCCCTGAATATGCCTTGTGGCGTTTGATATTCCGCCAGGCTATTTTTAAATAATTTTTAAACATTTGTCTGAATTAGGATTTTTATGATTAAATGATTTTATAATTTTTATCTTAATCATGATAATCGTATAAATCCGATTAATCATGGTTGAGACAATTTTATTCCGTTCTCAAACTCTTCACCGGGTTAGCCAGTGCTGCTTTAATTGCCTGGAAGCAAACGGTGGCCAATGCAATAACAAACGCAGCAATTCCGGCAAGAGCAAACACCCACCATTGGATGTTGATCCGGTAGGCAAAATCCTGTAACCACGAATGCATAATCCACCACGTAAACGGAATAGCCAGCACAAATGCAACCAACACCAGTTTCAGAAAATCTTTGGAAAGAGTGTATAAAAGATTTTGGACAGAAGCACCCAGTACTTTTCTAATGCCGATCTCTTTAGTGCGTTGCAAAACATTGAAGGCTGATAACCCCAATAATCCAAAGCACGCTATTATTATTGCAAGAAAAGCGAACAAGCCAAACACTTGCCCAAATTGTTTATCGGCTTTGTACTGCTGATCAAAAAGCTCATCAAGAAAATAATAATTGAAAGGATCGGAAGGGAAATGCTTATTCCATATTTTTTCAATAGCCGCAATAGTTGCGGGGATGTGTCCGGTTCCCATTTTTAATGAATAAAAATTCCTGTTGTCAGGCCTCAGGCGAAATATCATAGGGTCAATTGCTTTTTGCAAACCCTGGTGATGGTAATTTGCTACTATACCCAATACCTTCACTGTATCTTCTGCGGAAACAATATTTTCATTCACTGCTTTACTAACGTCTTGAAACCCTAAAAGATTAGCCGCATTCTCATTTAATAAGATTCCTTTCTCATCTGTTTTAAAGTCTTTCAAAAAATTCCTGCCGGCCTTTACTTCTAATCCGAAC
>JBDSAQ010000030.1:0-2634 GCA_039922095.1 Ginsengibacter sp.
TTATATCCGCCTGGAGCCTTTCCCTTCCTGCTGTCCAGGTCAAGGTGTTTCATTTGCTGCATCTGTTGCAGGCACTCCCCAAAAAAAGGACGAAGCTTTGTAAAACATTCAATTGATTTTTTTATAAGCTCATCACTTGTGCTAAAAGGAGTAAGTGGTTTGGTGCCTTCGGGTTCAGCTTCCAGATCCCACGGCCGCAAATCTTCAAGTTGTAGTTTTTCTTTTTTCTTTTGATATATTTTATTTACTAAGGGAATTACATGTTGGCGCACTGCCTCATGAAACAGGAAGCAATCTTCTTTGGTGTAATCAAATCTCCCCATCTCTTTAAACTTATAATCGCGGTAATTTTCAAAGCCTGCATTTAAAGCGATCTGGTGTCTTTTTTTAATCAGTTGCGTATACATATCATTCAACGCATCTTTATCCTGTAATCTCCTTTCATTAATTTTTCCGTATACATCCTCTCTTAAATTTCTATCAGGACTCTCCAAAAACTTGGCTGCCTGCTGCAGGGTATATTCTTTACCGTTAACTTCTACCATCATCTTACCTGATATTACTCCATATTGCTGCTGCATTACAGCAAGCTCCGCCTGCAATGGGATATTTGCTTCTCTGAACAGGTCAATATTTTTTTGTACAGAACGCAGGTAAGTAAAATATTTATCCTGATCAAGTTGTTTGGTAAATGGGGAGTTTACCAGTTTTTTATTTAACGCATCAGCATATGGTTGAATTTTAGGTTGAATTTCCATACAAAAAAAATTGAAAGCCTCTTCCAAAGATTTGTTTTCAGTGTCGCAGGTCATCTTGATCTGGCGCCAGCAGGCATCTTCACTTACTACGGCTTCCAGTTCACTGCTGTCTTTAAGCCATTGCTCCATATCCTGAGGCGTATTTAATTCTCTATCCAGCAGATTTTTAAAATAGGCTTCAAGTTGTTCCCAGGCGGTAATTATAAAATCATCAGGGATAAAGTCACGGGATAATTTTTTAATGTGAGTTGTAATCATTGTAATATTTTTTAAACACGAATTTTTAGGTACGAATTACACGAATTTTTTTAAGAGGTTGTATGTTATGTGGGATTCGTTCAATTCTTGTAATTCGTCTAATTCGTGTAATTGGCGCAGAAAATTATTTAACTCCGCGGCTTTCAATTTTACGGGAAGCACTTTTGGTGGGCTTTCCTTCCTTAGTATGTGCTGTATCTGGCTTTGAGGGTTTAACTGCTTTAGGTTTTTCATCCCCTGTGCCACCTTCATTCTCAGATGGAATTATAGAAAAATCAACATTATTAGCAGTTAATATTTCAAACCATTTTATCATCTTCTTCATATCACTGGCATAAACTCTTTCAAAATCAAGATCTGGGTAAACTTTTTCAAAGTATGCCTTCAATTCTTTTCCATCAGCCTTTGCATCAGGCTTTTTTTCTTCACTATTTTTTATTGCATTAAAAAGCTCAGCAAGATTAGTGTTGTCCTTAACTGTAAAAACTTCAATACTTTCCAGGTGAGAGAAATTATGCATCCTGCTACTTACGAACTTTGAGCTGTTATCTTCCAATGATCTCACCACAGCGCCATCTGCCTTTGAAGATACTAATTCATATAATCCACTAAGCCCGGTAACTGATATAATCTTACTATAATTCATATTGCTGTATTTTTTTGGAAGTGCAATATAAATGAAAATTGAAAAGCAATAGTAATGACTATACTTACTTAATCGTGGCACAATTTTTCTTCTAAGATTCGCGGAGTTTTTAGAATAGTAACGTCCAATAGCTAATAAATGACCAATGAATAAATATATTTTTACTTTTTTATCTTTTACTTTTTCAATTATCGCTGTTAATGCTCAAACCTTAAAGGGTATTTTATATGATGCCAATGAGAAGCTTCCCATAGCCGGGGCAACAGTAAAGCTTACAGATACTGCTAATACTCCTTTAACGGTTATCACAAATAAGCTGGGTGTATTTAATTTTGAAAATCTATCTGCGGGTACATATACTCTTTCTATTTCCTCAGTAGGCTACGATCCTTATGAGAAAGTGGTGCCAGTTAATAGTGGCAATAATGATCTTGGAATTATTTCGGTTCTTAAAAATGCTAAAGTTTTAACCACAGTTACAATAAACACAACTGCCCCGCCTGTTAAACAAAAAGTTGATACCCTTGAATATTCGGCTAATGCTTTTAAAGTAAATCCCGATGCAAATGCAGAGGACCTGTTAAAAAAAATGCCCGGTGTTACTGTTGATAAAGGCACCGTGACTGCCCAGGGTGAAACCGTAAAAAAAGTTACTATAGATGGAAGAGAGTTTTTTGGTGATGATGCAACTGCAGCATTACGCAACATGCCTTCTGAAGTGATTGATAAAATACAGGTTTTTGACAGGCTGAGTGACCAGGCTGCCTTTACTGGCTTTGACGATGGTAGTTCTGCAAAATCAATAAATATTGTTACAAAAGCTAACATGCGTAATGGCCAGTTTGGCCGTGCCTATGCAGGCTATGGTACGGATGACAGATATTCCGCAGGTGGTAATGTGAGTTTTTTTAAAGGTGACAGGCGGGTTTCGTTAGTAGGTTTATTTAATAATATTAATCAGCAAAATTTTTC
>JBDSAQ010000031.1:0-3953 GCA_039922095.1 Ginsengibacter sp.
AACAATCAAATTACCTGTTACTGTTTTTGCTATGGAGAATAATATTAAGAATGTTACCCTCACTTTACAGGCAAATCCTTTTTTAGAGATTGTTGGCTCATCTACCCAAAATATAAGCTTTACTTCACCAGGTGAGCAGATGGCTTATTTTGATGTAAGGGTTAAACAAAACACTGGCATTGGTAAAGTAAAACTATTGGCATCAAGTGGTATTGAAAAAGCTGCTTATGATATTGAGCTGGATATCCGGAATCCAAATCCGCCGGTGACCAGCACCAGTGAAATGAATCTATCACCAGGGCAGCAATGGAAAACCCTTGCAATGCCTATTGGGGCTGCGTCCACAAGCAAAGCTTCTTTGGAAATATCAAGTGTTCCCCCTTTAAATTTATTAAAGCGTTTGGATTATTTAATTGAATATCCTCATGGATGTATTGAGCAGGTAACGTCATCGGTGTTTCCTCAACTGGTATTAAATCAACTTACTGATCTTGATGATTACAGAAAGGCACAGGTTGAAAGAAATATAAAATCCGGTATAAGTAAGCTGCAGAATTTTCAGACGGTTGATGGCGGATTTAGTTATTGGCCTAATGAACTGCAAGGTGATGATTGGGGAACAAGCTATGCCGGTCACTTTTTATTGGAGGCCCAAAACAGGGGTTATATAGTTAGTGAATCAATGATGCAGCAATGGAAAATTTTTCAGCGTACCAAAGCCAATTCCTGGATGCCAACTACAACCAATTTTTATGGCGGCGACCTTGCACAATCTTACAGGTTGTTTCTACTGGCTCTGGCAAAGGCTCCTGAGTTAGGCGCTATGAACCGCTTAAAAGAATTTAAATATATTTCTCCTGAAGCTAAATGGAGACTGGCTGCTGCATACAAACTTGCGGGGCAGGATAATATTGCCTTGCAACTTATCAGTGGATTGCCCACAACTTTTACTACCCGTTATAGCCCGGGCTTTACGTACGGTTCAGATGTACGTGATGAAGCCATGGTTTTGGAAACACTTACACTTTTAGGCAGACGAACACAAGCTGCAGAAATGGTAAACTTTATAGCATCTAAATTATCGCTCGATTACTGGTACAGCACTCAAACTACTGCATATTCATTGATCGCTATTGCAAAATATTGCGGCACCAATCAATCAGGCTCAAAGATCATTGTAAATGGAACAGTAAATGGTAAAGCAATAAATATTAATTCATCTTCTTACTTTTCCCAAACACCTGTTGATGTAAAAAATGGTAATGCACAAGTAACCATTGTAAATAAAGGAAATAATACATTGTATGTGCGGCTAATCACAAAAGGACAGCCCCTGGCAGGAGATAGTTTAAAAGTAAATAACAACCCTTCCGTACTTGTAATGAGTGTTAATTATGTATCACAGGATGGTAAAACAATTGATATAAACAAATTAATGCAGGGGACAGATTTTGTTGCCAGGGTTGTGATTAAGAATCCGGGCAGGCGTGGCTATTACAGCCAGATGGCATTGTCACAAATCTTCCCAAGTGGCTGGGAAATATTAAATACAAGAATGCTTGAAGGCGAAGGAAGTTTTAAATCTTCCACATCAGATTACCAGGATATCCGTGATGACAGGGTGTACACTTACTTCAATATAAATGAAAATGAAACGCTCACTTATTATGTGCAATTAAATGCATCATACCTGGGCAGATATTTTTTACCGGGAACTTTTTGTGAAGCAATGTATGATAATAGTATTAGTGCAGGGGTGAGTGGGAAGTGGGTGGAGGTAATGACGCAATAGGAGAACTTTAAAATAGGCACTAATAGAATTAAATAGGCATAGATGACATCCTTTGAAAGGATGTCATCTATATTAAACAAGTCCAAAAGAAGTTATCTTAAATAGTTTCATTTTTAAATATTAATTTCCATCTCAAATTATTTAGTTCAGAAATTTTATTGCATAATTACTGTAATAATCTAATTTACTATCCAGTATCTTCTTGCCAATAGCTGTGTTTAACTATAGATTTTTCCATTGATAAGAAAAAGTATTAGGCAACCTGATAATGGTGTATAATATTATACTATGCAAATGCGATGATTAATGATGTGAGAGAAGGGGATTAATATCGATATTATTCATTTATTTTTTTATAACCCAACCTACCTGCTATGAAAAGAACTATCCACCTTTTCAACCTAAGAATTACCCTCATTTTTGTATCAGTCTCAACTTGTTATTTGTCTTCCGCACAATGGGTAAGAAAGGCCGATGGGCTTAAACCACGCTCAGATCTCGGACAAAATGTTGTTTATAATTCCAAGCTTTATGTTTTTGCGGGGTTCTCTGATACACTGCGTAATGCAGAATCAAGTTCAGAAGTATATGACCCTGCCACAAACACATGGGCTTATCTTGCCTCATTACCAGACAGTACAGCAATGACACATGAGGGTGCAATTTTAATTGATAGTACCGTATGGCTTATTGGAGGTCGTGTGGGGCAAAATCCAGCTCCGTTAACGAGTGCTATCTGGATTTACAATATTGCTACGAACACCTGGTCTAAAGGGCCACAAATAACAGACCCGGGTAATGGTAAACCTATGCTAATGGCTGGTGCAGGTTACGTATTATTAGGACGGGTTCTTCATATATTTGGAGGCTTTATAACAACAGCCTGTAATAATGATCAGTACAAATATCATTTGACTTTGGATGTAGATACATGGCTGTCCAATCCATCTTTACCTGCCCAATGGGAGAATAAACTAAAGTCTCTTCCGTTAAAACGAAATCATTTAAGCTCATTAACCTTAGGTGGAAAGATATACGCAATCGGTGGACAGTCAGGCCATGATTGTGACGGAGGGCTTGACGTTGCTTATTGCGATGTTTATAATCCATCAACTGATTCATGGAGTGTGTTGCCTCCACTACCTACAGGCCGTTCCCACGCTGAAGGGGCCACATTTGCCATAGATGGAAAAATATACATAACCGGCGGACAGGGCAGTGATGGCAAATCAACTAAGTATGTCACCATATTTGATCCTGCAGGAAATAATGGCGCAGGAAGCTGGACTGAAAATCTATCCTTAGCATTGCCAAAAGTTTATGAAGGTTTCGCAGGTAAAATTATTGGCAATAATTTTATTATTTCTCATGGAAGCCAGGGTTCCAGTATACATCCACAAAAAATTACTTATTCCCGGGCAGTTGTTCGAAATCCTGTTTATAAGCTTGGTTTTCCGGTGGAGTGTTTAAAATTAAGTAATGCTTTCGGCAGTTCTTTAAAGGGGCACACCTGGCTTTATACAATTGATGGTACTAAAGAGTATTCCGCTTCTTCAAATGCAAGCTGGCTTGTAGTTAGTAAAAATGCCTCAGGGGTTACAAATCCCAATGCAACAGAGATTGAGATAACAGCGGATATAACAGGTTTATCTCCGGGTAATTATAATGCTGTTGTTACCGCAACAGGAACAGGAAGTGGTATTAACTATACATCTGCAACATTGTGTGTGAATCTATCTATAATAACCCCAAATGCAATTCCGGAAATAAGCATAACTAATCCTGCAGATAATGCAGACTTTACAGCACCGGCAAATATCACAATAAATGCCACTGCTGCCGATGCTGAGGGTACAATAACTAAAGTTGATTTTTATAATGGAAATACTCTGTTGGGTTCAGACAGTATAAGTCCATTTACTTTTACATGGAATAATGTTGCTGCAGAAACTTATACACTTACAGCAAAGGCTACTGATAATAGTTCACAGGTAACAACCTCGTCCCCTGTAAGTATTTTAGTAAAAGCGCCAAATGCGGCGCTCACAGTAAGTATTATCAATCCTGTAGATTATGCAAACTTTACAGGCCCCGCAAATATTACCGTATATGCCACTGCTGCTGATTCTAATGCTTCAATAAGTAAAGTCCAGTTTTATTT
>JBDSAQ010000032.1:0-22485 GCA_039922095.1 Ginsengibacter sp.
TTCTCTGATTCCCACCACAACACAAAGGCCCTGCTCGTAAGCATAAACCGATACTACCAAAATATGAGTGCTGAAATATTAAATGCTATTCCAACTTCAGGACAGTTTACCAAAAGACATTTTGGCGAACATTTCAACTCACAACTTTGGGTAAAATTTACAGACAACAATTTTCAAGAATGGGTAGGATGTTTTTCAAAATCCTACGACAATACACTTTGTTTGGCTTTGACAGACGAAAATAATTTGATCAGTTTTCTAATTGCAGGCGGACAGGGCTATTTGATTGACATAGACAAAAGAGAAATTATTACTGAACTTGATGAACAGCCATTAATTGAAAGTGCTATAAGAACAACAAGCCCAAATTATTTCATTGCAGGGACATTTTACAGCATTTACATACTCAATGAAACTGGACTTATCAAAGAAGTCAGACCTGATAAAATAATTGACGGAATTTATTTTAAAAGCCAACTTGACAACAAAGCAATTGGGGATTTCGCGACAACAGAAAATCAATACGACTATAATGTTGACTTTGAATTTGATTTGACAACATTTGAATTACAATTAAATTATAAAACAAAACAAGGACTAATTGGAAAGCTTTGGAATAAATTTACTAATTGACAAACAAATGCCTAACCGCTAACAGCGAGGTTTTGCGTCAGCGGGGTCGACGAATAAATCCTCATCTTTAGTACTACTATCGGCTGTATATCGGGCTGACCGAACACGGATGAGCAACAGAACATATTTTCAACTTTTGTATCTTTAATCAGCTTTCAGTTCCGGGCTGCACGTTTTCCAAATGCCCCGCCGAACGCCCTAACGTCATAGGCAACCAAACCACGACACGTCAGCATAAACTACGGACAGAATGAAACTGATAAATTTTATACTTCTTTTTATCTTATCAATACAGACAATTTTTGCCCAAAAAACGACTGTGAATGAAAATGCAACTATTGACAAAAAAGCTTTGCAACTCCCAGACTCCCTGACAAAGACAACAGACCAAATTGCAAGCTACATTAATTCAAACTTTATAACCGGCAAGGACAAATCCCGGGCAATTTTTATGTGGGTTGCATCAAACATTCAATACGACATTGACAACATGTTTGCGATAAACTTCTACGAAAAAAAGGAAGACAAAATATCCAAGCCACTAAAGTCAGGGAAGGGAATTTGTGAAAACTATGCCTCGTTATTTACAGACATTTGTATAAAATCAGGAGTTAAATCATTTGTAATCGAAGGCTATACAAAACAAAATGGTTTTACAGATTATATTCCTCATGCCTGGAGTGCTGCACTTATTGACAGTTCCTGGTTTCTATTTGACCCGACCTGGGGTTCTGGCTATGTAAATGGTGGAAAATTTTTCAAAAAAGTAAATAACGACTATTGCAAAGCAAGTCCATCAACACTAATCAAATCTCATATTCCATTTGACTATTTGTGGCAGTTCCTAAACTACCCCATAACAAATCAGGAATTTTATGAAGGCAAGACACAGCAAAATAAAGCTAAACCGTATTTTAACTTCAAGGATTCAATTCAGGTTTTTGAAAAACAAAGCCATATTGACCAGTTAATTTCATCCGCATATCGGGTAGAAAAAAATGGAGTTAAGAACTCATTAGTTTTTGACAGATTACAACATTTAAAGTTAGAAATAGAGAATGACCGACAAACTAAAACAGTTAACTTATACAATTCGGCAGTCGTTGACTATAATGCTGGAATAAATGGCTTCAATGACTTTATTAATTACAGAAACAAACAATTTACACCGAAGAAATCTGACCCTGAAATACAAAGTATGCTTGATGTAGCAGACAATAAATTAAAAGAAGCTAAAATCAAGTTAGGACAAATTTCAAATCCCGATATAAATGCTACAAATATGATTGGACAGCTAACAAAATCAATTGATGATGCTTCGGCACAAATGAAAGAACAACAAGATTGGGTGAAGCTATATTTTAGTAAAAGTAAATCAGGACGTAAATCAATGTTTTACAAAGTAACATGGTTTGGTATCCCTGTAAACTAGCTATGGACAGACAATTAAGGATATCAATACTGGAACAATTTGCTGCCATAACAGCGAAGAGAATAATTTCTAACAGCAATGTATATACACATCATTCGATTTTTTATTCCTGATGAAAATTAGGGTAAGGGATATTTTGTATCTAAATTTAAATTTACCTAAGCTGGCAGCGTAATTACTTTCTTGGGAATGCTATAATAACAACTTCAACAATTATGAAAAAAAAATTCCATAAGGCCCTTTTAATATTTCTAATTGCATTTTTTTCAAACTCAATTTATGGACAGACAAAAGAGGAAAATTTGATTAACGATGAAATGACGTTTGAATTGAAAAATGACACATTATATTCCCACACAGGCTTAAAATTATCTGTTGGACAAAAACTAATAATAGGTAATGCTTCTGGTGAAGGAGGACAATTCCGCTCTATTATTTCTAACAAAGCAGCAATAGTTCCGTCCATTTGGGGACAAGACAAAAGGTTTGAAAACGCAATTGAAAATTATGTAGACTCGAAGAAAAGCAAGGAGAGGCTAAGGAAATCTTTAGTTCCTGGTAGTCCTTTGACCATAAAAGGAATAGGTCTTTCGAAGACTGGTAAACCGCACTTTTATATGGTTTCTCTGTCTTCAGACTCAGAAGGGTGTAAAGCTGATATCAAATTGGCATTGATATTAAAAGAGCTTTTATTGCAGCCATAACACACTACAGCCAACAATTGAGGTTTGCAATATGTCGGCGGACGGTACACGGCTCAAGAGCAGTTTTTCAATTAAGCTTTATATCTTTAACCATGGTGTCGGTAATTCTATTGCCGCCACATCGCAAACGCCTCAATCGTTATATGTAAGCTTATATGGACACCCCCGGCGATATCAAAGAGAAACTTATATGCGAGGGTTTCGCAATTGTTGACAACGTCTTCACGACAGAAGAAATTTACTCTATACTTCAAACAATAGCACAGGTTGACACTACAAAGCCAACATTTAGAAAGACCAATGATTTGTTTGCAATCAGACAATTTATAAAAGAGGTGCCTGAGACTTTCAATTTGATTTTTAATTCAAGACTTAACTCAATTATTTCACCGGTTTTTGGCGACGATTACTTTGTGACCAAGTCAATTTACTTTGACAAACCAGAGCAATCAAATTGGTTTGTGGCGTATCACCAAGACTTAACCATTTCGGTGGACAAGAAGCTTGATGTTGAAGGCTTTGGTTCTTGGACAGTAAAACAAAATCAATTTGCCGTTCAGCCGCCACTTGACATTTTAGAAAGCAATTTCACTATTCGCATTCATCTTGACGATACAGACGAAAACAACGGAGCATTGAAAGTTATTCTGAAGTCACACTTAAAAGGCATTATTAGACCCGAAACAATTGATTGGATAAAAGAAACAGAAACTGTTTGCAATGTTAGAAAAGGTGGAATTATGATTATGAAACCTTTGCTTCTTCATGCATCAAACAGGACAACAAACAATAAAAAAAGACGAGTGATACATATTGAGTTTAGTAATCGTTCACTGATTGACACATTACAATGGGCGGAGAAAGAAAGCCTGCATGTAACATAGGTCACTGTTGAGCAACCTTAAATCTCTAAAAAAGTATCTATAGTTTCGCTTTGCAAGCATTTAAGGCCTTTGTGTGGGCTCTATTTTTAATTTGCTGAAAAGTGGAGGGGGTTGATGAAAAAAAATCCTATCTGTATTGGCCTAAAATAAGTTGCTTTATACTGTTTTTTATAAGGCTAAAACCTATCGCCATTTGGTTTCCAGCAGCATGGCTGTTTTGATATTTACTTTGGGTGCGGTAAACTTCACCACCTCTTAAGATTATATACCGTTGCTGCAAATAACAACATTTTGTTTGCTGCTTTTATTCCTGCAATGTTTAATTGCAGCATCTTTTATTAAGTCACTACATTTTGGTTGTTGCCTGTACATATAAGCTTGTTTCAATGTAGTGTAATCTGTAAGCGGAAAGAGACTCACAGCTCGTTCCATATCTTTTTGTAAAGTCCTATTTCTAAAAATTTACCAGCTTATCGGAAATATGTTTAAAATTTTGTAACCATTTTCTACATTAATACTCTAATGTTAATGGTATGAACATCAACTTACTGCCAGCAAAGTCATGACTGACAAAGAAATAATTGAAAGAATATTACAAGGAGAAAAATCATTGTATGAAAAGCTTATTCGTAAATATGACCAGCGATTGTTCAGAATAAGTATGTCAATTATTAATGATGTGGCAGAAGCAAGGGACATTATGCAAAACACTTACCTGAATGCTTACCTGCAATTACCTTCTCTTCAAAATAAATCAAACTTTGGAACGTGGATAATAAAAATTCTTGTAAATGAAAGCCTGTTACGCAAAAAAAGAAAATTAAAGCAACGCCAGGCCTTTAACAAGCAATCGGGCAATGAAATGGAAACCCCGTTAAAAAGCCTTTTAAACAAAGAGCTAAGGGCTTTGCTGGAAAAAGTAATTGCCGAGCTGCCGGAAAAATACAAGCTGGTATTTGTAATGCGTGAAATTGAGGAAATGAGTACGCATGAAACCATGGATGTGCTAAACCTTTCTGAATCGAATGTAAAGGCAAGGCTAAGCCGGGCAAAGGAAATGTTACGTGAAAAAATAACTGGTAAAAAATTAAAAGACTTGTTCAAATTAAAATTACCCGTTTGTAACAGAATAGTACAATATGTTATGGATAGAATAAAAAATGTGCAAAAGGATGACGTTCACAAGTGAAAAAACTATACAAAAAATACCTTGAGAATACAATTTTAAAAATATAAAACAATGAAAATAACTTCAATTAAAACAGCAACTGTCATTGGCAGTCTCTTATTGGCTGTATCATTAAGCCAGTTTATGCAATGCACAAATTCTACTAATGCACAACTTCAAAAGACCACTGGCGGAAATGAAGATCCGATAATGGACAATGCAAATAAAATGCTGACGGAAGGTAAACAAACATTTCGTTTTGAAACGTTTGGAGATGAAGCCTACTGGACAGATGCGCTTCAATTAAACAAAGCTGTTGCCGGGGAAAAAAACGGTGGTATAGGGGCAGGGTTGTCTCCCAAAGCGGCACTTGCAGCAGGATTGAAAGTTGATATGGATGTAATACCGGCTGATGTAGCTGCTGCTATTAAAGCTGGTAAAGTAAATTTAGATGACCCCGCTGTTACGCTTACACTCCTGGAACTTAATGCAGTAGTGGGTGTTAAAGGAACTTTCGATGGCAATAAGAAACTAAAATCCATCGGACTTACGTGCGCTTCCTGTCATTCAACGGTTGATAATGCATTTGCACCGGGCATTGGTCATCGCCTTGATGGATGGGCTAACCGTGATTTAAATGTTGGGGCAATTGTATCCATGGCGCCTGACTTAAAACCGATAACAGATGCATTGGGAGTGGATGTTGCAACAGTGAAAAAGGTTTTGGCAAGCTGGGGCCCTGGTAAATTTGATGCGCTGTTAAATTTAGATGGTAAGGCATTTAGACCTGATGGAAAATCAGGGGCTACTTTAATTCCTGAAGCTTTTGGACATGCAGGTGAAAATCTTCATACATGGACAGGTGGATGGGGTGACATTACTTATTGGAACGCTTATGTTGCAAATCTTGAATTGAATGGGCAGGGGAATTTTTATGATGCCCGGTTTAATAATGCTAAACAATATCCTGTTGGAGCAAAAACAGGTGCAGGTAATAAACGTCATAATCCTGATAGGGTAACTGATAAACTGGCAGCATTGCAATTTTACCAATTAGCAATTCCGGCACCCAAAGCGCCTGACAGTATTTATAATAAAGATGCAGCACAAAGAGGCAGGGTTTTATTTGCAAGCAAAGCAAAATGTGCAAGTTGTCACGTTCCACCACTCTTTACTGAGCCGGGTTGGAATACACACAAACCATCAGATATTGGCATAGATGATTTTCAATCAAACCGCTCACCCGATAAAACTTATGTTACACAGGGACTAAGAGGTTTGTGGACACACATGAAAGGAGGCTTTTACCATGATGGCAGATTTGCTACATTAATGGACGTGGTAAACCACTACAACGATTTTAAAAAACTTACTTTAAATGATGCTGAGAAAAAAGATTTAGTTGAATATCTTAAATCATTATAAAATCAAATAGAAAATATTTTAGGAATACTAAATAATAGGTGAATAAATCTTTAAGTAGCAGCCGGGTTTTCTCAAAAGAGGACCCGGCGCTCATTAACAAACTTTAGTTAGTCAATACTAATCAACTCCTGAACTTGAGTAACAGAGATACTTTAGGATTTTGCAGAAAATAATCCGGGATGTAAAAACTTTATTTTATTAATCTCAAACTAAAAGGATATTTATACAACTTCCCCTCGCTGGCCCGTATTGTACCAATAATAACAAATACTAAAGCCACAATACCAACAAGCCATACCAGTAATATACCTATGATAGTAATAAACAGAACGATGATTATAATCGTAACCGTTATCTGAAAATTAAGAGACTCTTTTGCATGCCAGGCTATATAACTGGATTCATCCTTCTTTATCAAATAGATCATCAGAGGTGCAAGCAGGGGAAAAACAAGCGTTAAAATATGCGACAAAATAGCCATTGTTTTTTCATCGCTGGTGGGTGAAATAATTGGATCAGTATCTGTACCGGGGTAGGATTTTTGTTCCATAATATAAAGTTTTTAGTAAAATAAATGATTCTCTTCATAACTCATAAGGTGTAAACTTTTATTTATTTCCACACTCTTGTAGTATGCTAATTTATGTTTCACCGTGTCTCTCAAAAGTAACAGACATTTATTTTGGTAAATATGGAACCGGGCATTGTACTGAAGAAATCACTTAATCTATGTGATAAAAGTTTGCATTTATGGAAAGCTTTTAACCAGCAAATTTCCAGGCCTTCACAACAGGAAGAAAGATAATAAATCTGGTTTAACTTCGGTGTACATAAACGATTGGCAATGCCGGTTACAGCAAGAGAATTATTAGTACTGCTTTCTTTTTTAATTATTAGTAACGTTTACCCGCAACAATATCCAAAAACATATTGCAACCCGATAAACATAGATTATGGCTATACACCCATTCCTAATTTTAGTGAAGCCGGAAGACACAGAGCCACAGCAGACCCTGTGATAGTTACTTATAAAAACGATTACTATTTATTCTCTACAAATCAATGGGGGTACTGGTGGAGCAGTGATATGCTAAACTGGAAATTTGTTTCAAAAAGATTTTTACGGCCATGGAATAAGGTATACGATGAACTTTGTGCACCCGCTGTCGGAATCATAGGAGATACCATGATCGTATTCGGATCTACTTATACAAATAATTTTACCATTTGGATGAGCACAGATCCTAAAGCTAATGAATGGAAACCATTGGTTGATTCATTTGAAATCGGCGGATGGGATCCTGCATTTTTCACTGATGATGATGGCAGGTTATACATGTATAATGGCAGCAGTAATACCTATCCATTATATGGAATAGAGCTTAACAGGCATACCTTTCAGCCCATTGGCACAAGGAAAGAAATGTATTTGCTGCAGGAGTGGAGATATGGATGGCAACGCTTTGGTGAATACCTGGATAACACGTTTCTTGATCCTTTTATTGAAGGTGCATGGATGACAAAATATAATTCAAAATACTATTTGCAATATGGTGCACCCGGTACAGAATTCAGTGGCTATGCTGATGGTGTTGTAGTTGGCGATAATCCCCTGGGACCTTTCACACCGCAGCCCGATCCATTATCCTGGAAAGCAGGTGGCTTTGCAAGAGGTGCTGGTCATGGTTCTACATTCCAGGATACACATGGTAAGTGGTGGCACATTTCAACAATTGCCATTTCAGTTAAAAATAACTTTGAAAGAAGATTGGGTATATGGCCTTCAGGTTTTGATAAAGATGGTGTAATGTGGTGCAACACTGCGTTTGGTGATTATCCGCATAGAAGCCCGGCCCCCTCTAACTCCCCCAACGGGGGAGAACAGCATACACAGGTCTCTCCCCCGTTGGGGGAGCCGGAGGGGGCCGAGGCTTTCACTGGCTGGATGCTTTTGAACTTTAATAAACCAGTTACTGTTTCTTCTGCTTTAGGGAACTATAATGCTAATCTCGCTGTTGATGAAAATATTAAAACATATTGGAGCGCTGCAACTGGTAATACAGGCGAATGGATACAAACAGACCTTGGCAATATCAGCACCGTAAATGCAATACAAATTAACTATGCTGACCAGGATGTTGATTCCACATTTTTAGGGAAATCATTAAGTGTATTTCATCAGTATAAAATGTATTCTTCCTTAGATGGAAAAAAATGGACCCTGTTAATTGATAAGAGTAATAATACAACTGATGTGCCTCATGATTATGCTGAGCTTGAAAAGCCAGTTAAAACAAGATTTTTAAAACTTGAAAATATACATATGCCAACAGGTAAATTTGCAATAAGCGGTTTACGTGTTTTTGGAAATGGCAATGGCATAATACCAGCACCGGTAAAAGGCTTTGTAGTACTTCGTACAGAAAAAGATAAGCGCAGCGCCTGGCTTAAATGGATACCTCAAAATGATGCTTACGCTTATAATATTTATACAGGAGTTGCGCCTGGGAAATTGTACAATTGTGTTATGGTACAAAATGGAAATGAATATTATTATAAAGGAATGGATAAAGAAAGGCCTTACTATTTTCAGATAGAAGCTATTAATGAAAACGGAGTTTCAGAAAGAACTAAGGTGATAAAGGTTGAATGATTAAAATATTTAAATCTAAAAAATGAGAAGCCTGGTTAAATCATTTATTATTTTCTTATTCGTTATTGCAACTGTTATTCCTGCTTTAAGGGCGCAGGTTAATATGCCTTTTTATAAAGACATACAGTCCTTTAAAAAACAGGATAGCCTCCATTTTCCTCCAGCGCATGCAATTCTTTTTGTGGGTAGTTCTTCGTTTACCAAATGGGTAGATGTGCAGGATTATTTTCCAGGGTATAACATAATTAATCGTGGCTTCGGTGGCTCATCTTTGCCTGATGTAATCCGTTATGCTGATGACATCATCTTTCCCTACAGGCCTAAACAAATTATTATTTATTGTGGTGAAAATGATTTCGCTTCTTCAGATACAATTTCAGTGAACACAGTATATGAAAGGTTCAAAAATCTTTTTTTCTTAATTAGAAAAAAAATGCCTGATGTTCCTGTAGCGTATATTTCCATGAAACCAAGCCCCCGCCGGCAACATCTTATGCCTGAATTTTTACAGGCAAACACTATGATAAAAGAGTTCCTGAAAAGTAAAAGCCATACAGTTTTTATAGATGTGTATAAAAAAATGCTTATTGATGACGGCACTCCTGTTAAAGATATTTTTTTACAAGACAGCTTACACATGAATGCCGGTGGATATCGTATATGGCAAAAAATTATACAGCCTTATTTAATGAAATAAAAGTATAGATATGAAAATTATACAGAGAGTAACGATTTTTTTTCTTATTGCAGTCTCAACAAATATTTATGCTCAGGGCGGAGATGCGGCAAGAAAAATTTTTATTGATGCATTGATGAAGAAAATGACCCTGGAAGAAAAGATCGGGCAGTTGAACCTGCCATCCGTAGGCTTTGATGTAACCGGCCCATTACTAAGTAAAGATGTTGATGCAAAGATCAGAAAAGGCCTGGTGGGAGGGGTGTTTAATACATACACCCCAAATGCGGTACGTAAGCTCCAGGATATTGCCGTGAAAGAAACACGTCTGAAAATTCCCTTAATATTTGGCTATGATGTAATACATGGTCATCGCACTATTTTTCCTATAAATCTTGGTCTTGCGTGTTCATGGAATTTGGATCTTATTGAAAAGACATCACGTGCTGCTGCTGAGGAAGCAAGTGCTGATGGATTGAATTGGGTGTATTCACCTATGGTTGATATTGCCCGTGATCCGCGGTGGGGAAGAGTTAGCGAAGGTGCAGGCGAGGATCCTTTTCTTGGCTCACAAATCGCAAAAGCCATGGTAAAAGGTTACCAGGGAAATGATCTTTCCAAAAACAATACTGTTATGGCCTGCTTAAAACATTTTGCCTTATACGGCGCTGCTGAATCAGGTCGTGATTATAATACTGTTGATATGAGCATGGTTAAAATGTACAATGATTATCTGCCGCCATACAAGGCTGCTGTTGATGCAGGTGCAGGAAGTGTAATGTCGTCATTCAATGAAATAAATGGCATACCAGCAACTGCAAATAAATGGCTGATGACAGATCTGCTTCGCAGGCAATGGGGTTTTAAGGGATTTGTAGTTACTGATTATACCGCCACTTTGGAATTAGTGAACCATGGCATTGGTGATGAAGCAAAGGCGGGTGAGTTAGCATTAAACGCAGGGATTGATATGGACATGGTAGGTGAAGTTTTTTTAAAACATGGTGCAGCCCAGGTGAAAGGTGGCAGAGTTTCTCTATCTCAAATCAATGCTGCATGTCAGCGGATTCTTGAAGCAAAATATAAGCTCGGGCTTTTTGAAGATCCATACCGCTACATTAATGAACCAAGAAATAAACAACAGATGATGAGTGATGATAAAATTGCGTTAAGCAGGCAGGCGGCAATTGAATCAATAGTTCTCTTAAAGAACAACAACAATGTGTTGCCGCTGGATGTTGAAAAGAAAATTGCATTTATCGGGCCGTTTGTTAAAGATCAACGGGACCTTATGGGGAGTTGGAGCGGTGCAGGTGATTATAAGCAGGCAATGAGTGTTTGGGATGCTTTACAAAAAAAGATAACAGGTGCACAGTTTTATTATGCAAAAGGCTGCAATCTTATTGATGATACTTTGCTTATAAATAAATTAAATCCCCATGGTGCTATGTTACAGGCAGACGCTAAAACTCCACAACAACTAATTGATGAGGCAATTGAAACTGCCAATAGATCTGATGTAGTTGTAGCAGTTCTTGGAGAAGCATTTGGCATGAGCGGTGAAGCCGCAAGCAGGAGCAATATCGGGCTATTACCCCACCAGGTTGAGCTTTTAAAAGCATTAAAGAAAACAGGAAAGCCCATAGTTTTGGTACTTATGAATGGACGTCCCTTAACGCTTTCATGGGAAAATGAAAACATGGATGCTATTGTTGAGGCATGGTACCCCGGTACAATGGCTGGCCCGGCAATAGTTGACATTTTGTATGGCGATGCAAATCCTTCTGCTAAAATCACTATGACCTTTCCGAGGAATGTAGGGCAAATACCCATTTACTATAATCACAAAAATACAGGCCGGCCTTTTGATGATAAGCAAAAATATACTTCCAAATACCTTGATGTTGAGAACACTCCTTTGTATCCTTTTGGTTATGGTTTAAGCTATACAAGTTTTAGTTATAGTGATATAAAATTAGGCAGTACATCTCTTAATTCTAATCAATCATTAACTGCTGCTGTTAATGTAACTAACACAGGTACCAAACAAGGGAAGGAAATAGTTCAATTATATATTCGTGATATGGCTGGCAGTATTACACGTCCTGTGATGGAGTTAAAAGGGTTTAAAACAATTGATCTGAAGCCCGGTGAATCAAAAACTGTTTCATTCTCACTTACTAAGGATGATCTTAAATTTTATAATAATGAGCTTAAGTATGTTGCAGAACCCGGTGATTTTAAAGTGTTCATTGGGGGCAATAGTAGGGATGTGAAAGAGGCGGGTTTTAAATTGCTTTGAAAGATTTCAAGGATTTAAAAGCCTATTTGTACTTTGGTTCTGTTGACGATTTTTTTTAATCTCGCAAAGCATACTAATTTGGGTTCATTGCCGCAGTTGACTTGCAACAATAAAAACGTTATACTTCATTTTGTTATACTGTGAAATTTATACTATCATTAATATTCCTTTCTTTGTTTTTGTTGGATAATCAACCGACTAAAAAAGATGTTTTACTTTCTATAACAAAAAAATATTTACCTGAAAATTATATCGTTCTTAAAAATTATGATGAGGCAACAATTAATATGTTGGCTGAAGGGGACAGCTTACAGGATTTTATTTTAGACTATCCCGTAGTAGTGCATGAAGCCTTTCATCTATATGAACATAGCATAAATAATCCCATAAATATCTTACAGCATTTTAGAGTAAATGATAGCTTAACTATTTCTATAAAAAAATTTAATTCATTCCCATCACGCTTTTTAATTGTATCAGTGCCAAAGAAAGTCAGTGAAAAAATTTCCAGATATAACACTTATATTAATTCACCTGATACAAACTACGATACACAACAGAATGGTTTTTTCGGATTGTTAGAAGAATATGATGCGTACTATCAAAGTCTAAAAGCCTACACTTTTTCATTTTATTTTCTTAGGGATACATTCAGTTGGAGCAATCCTATAGTCTGGATTAATTACTTAAATAAAGCAGGAAGTGAAGTCTATGCAGTTAATGAATTTAAATTGTTTTTTTCTTGGTATTTACAATATTCAAAACTTAAACGACAAGATATATTCAAGAAAATAACAACAGACAAGAATGTGAAAATTCTTTTTAAATATATTGAAAAAAAATCTCAAGAACTTATAAATGATTTTTTAAAAAATCGAGCTGAAATACTTAAAAATATAAAACCATTTACAGAATTCGATAATGATGGGTTTATAAAATTAAAAGGTCAAAATACGGGTTATGGCATTAACGAGCATATGCAAAACTTAAAATTTACGGACAGCTTATTGAAAGAGACCAGAAATAAGATTTTAAACTTCTTACGAGAATAAACAGAATATAACAATATATGGCGAATGCACTCTCTGTTGGCACAAGTACTGCTGTGCCTGTAATCTGTAAGATAAAGATAAGCCTCAATATAACTATAACTCAGTAGCAACATTTTTGAAACCACCTCGTTCAGTTGCTATATAAAAATTTACTTCTAATTTACACCCAGCATTTCCATTATAGCTTCCCAATCTTTCCATTCAAGTCCAAATGCTTTTACATCAACTAATCCAAGTTGTGATAATGTATTTCTGATGGTATGGGAATTATCATCTTCATATTGAGAGTCTCACGCCGTCGGCGGGTTTTTTTCAACAATCACTGAAGGTATGCGTGAAATAGCGTTTATAAAAAGTTTTTGAAAAGGGAGAGTAACAGATGTCAACTTAAACAGAACTAAGGAGTATTTTAAATTCATCCAGGGTAAGAATATTAATGGCTGGAAAGGATATTGATTTTAGTACATTAAATGTTTATCATCTGTAACCAGGTAATGTACATTGCCTGCAAAAGCACAGTCTAAAAATTTATTATCATCAGGGTCAGTTATCACAAGGTTTAAATGAAAATAAATATCAGTCTTTTTTACATTATTCATCAGGGTAAATGCGCCAATTACTAATTCGGCAGTTTCTTTTGAAAAAATCTCTGCTATTTTTTCTTCATATTCAAGCAATATATCAGTTGAAAGATATAACTCATAAACATTTTCATAAAGTTTATCGAGAATTATTGCGTAGGCTGATCTTCGGGAAACGCAGCGAAGTAAGGCATTGGTGTCTAATACTATTTTGAAAAAAGCCATTATTTTTTATTCAGTATTTCCTTAAGTCTTTCATCAGTATAGCTTTTCTCCTCCCAAATAGCATCAGCTTTATCACGTGCTTTGTCGAGCAAAAAACGGGCTATCATGTTTTTTATCTCAACAAGATGTTTCTCCGGTATATCAGCCGAAAAGAGTTTTAGTAATTCGGCTTGAATATTACTTAGGGGCGGATTTATTGTAGGAATGTTCATTAACTCTATTTTCTGCATTTACAAAGTAACAAAATCTCACGTCAAAAAAACCAGCTTTATCAGTGTGTTGCACAATTGAAGCTGTGAACGTTTTGCCAAACCACCAGATGTTTTATAATTGCCATTGCCGGATAAATGGCAATGAACGATAAGCTGGAATATGACTATTGCTTACCGGAAATTTTAAAACCATCTTTTTCAATGGGCTATATAAAATCCTTTATCTTGTTTTTTTGTATTCTCACTCACCCTGATTTTTTGAAAATTATTTGAACTTGTGTGTCACACAAACAAAACATTTAAACGTCTACTTATCAAAACCGAAAGTAAATATGCCTGATGCAGCCTGTTAACATTAAACCCAAACTGGAAGAGCATCACAAGGAATACTATGGATGGGCTTTGCACTGTTGTAGCCGGGATGCTGAGATGGCCCGTGATGTGCTCCAAAGTTCCTATTTAAAGATGCTGGTGAAGCAAACTACTTTCAGGGGAGAAGCTGCATTAAAAACCTGGGCTTTTGTGATCATTAAAAACACCGCTATTGATGCGCTGAGAAAAAAACAGAGAGAGGTCAAAAGAATTCAAAGCGAAAATCATATAGTTGATACCGGTTACGAAACAGGAGCTGAAGATATACACGACAAAAAGCTGAGAAAATTATTTTTCACTGAAGCACTAAACCAGCTTTCGGAAAGGCAAAGGGAAATCCTTCAACTGGTATTTTATCATGATCTTAGTCTGAACCAATCGGCCGAAATACTCAGCATATCACAAGGTGCAATAAGGAAACATTATGACAGGGCGAAGAAAGCATTAGCAGACTGGTTTGAAAAAAAAGGTATCGCAGCATTTAAATAAATATCAATGGACGAGGTTGAAAAAAAATTAAAGGAATATTACGGGCAAAGAAAACGGGAAGATGAAAAATCAATACCCGCTTTTGACAATTTTATACATAAACAGGAACAAGCGAGGTTACCTGTACAATGGCACACAGTTTTTAAAGTGGCGGCCTCCGTTATCGGCGTTGTTGCTCTGCTCTCCTGGTATTTTTTTTATTCCGGCAGGCGGGTAAAGCAAACAGTTGAAATATACCCTGTTGATCTGAATCAGCCCTTGCCATCGCAGTCGCTGCTATATAAAAATCTCAATACAACATATATCTGGCAATGGAAATCACCAACGGATCATCTGCTCCAGGATGCCAGGAGATCATTAAAAACAGTCACTTACTAAAAAAATAATCACATGAAAAAGTTATCGTTTATTATCCTTATTTCTTTCACCTGTAATGCCATGCTATTTGCTCAGCAGCAAACATCTGAAGACCCATTTAAAAAATCCCTTTTCCCTCCTGAACTGATCATGCAGAATCAGCAGACGATCAGCCTTACAGAAAGCCAGCGAAACAGCATCACCAAAGAGATGCAGGATGCCCAGTCAGAATTTATGACACTGCAGTGGAACCTTGAAAAAGAAGCAGAAAAGTTTAAAGCTCTTATTGAAAAAATAAAGCCGGATGAAAAAGATGTGACCGACCAATTGGAGAAAATGCTTGGCGTTGAAAATAAAATTAAAAAAAGGCAGATCAGTTTGCTGATAAGAATTAAGGGAGCACTGACCCCCGAACAGCAGGAAAAATTAAAGAACCTTAAATAATAGCAACGGCGTTAAAACTAATCCTATGAAATTCGTGATCTCCATCTTTGGAAGGAAATGCGGTATGGCCAAACTGAGTTTATTTACAACATACTTTTTTATTCCTTTTATGTATGCTCTTTTTTCCGCTGGCTGCAGCCGGTCGCAAACTGATGTAGGTTTTTTACAAACAAAAACTATCGCCTTTGTAAATAAATCAGCGAGTATAAATCATATCTGGCTGATGGATATTAATAATGCAGAAACTGGTATCAACGCAAGAAGGTTGACCAATGATGTTGAACCCGAAAATTATCCATCGTGGTCAAGGGATGGAAAGAAATTGGTTTACCAGCGTGATTATAACGGCTCTGCTATTTATGTGACGGATGCGGATGGTAAAAACCGGCAACGCCTTTCTCCCACCCCGGGATTTGATGCAACTCCCGGATGGTCTGCAGATGGCACAAAAATTATTTATACACGAATATTGGGACTCATTGTTCCCAACCAGGTACCTAAAACAGAAATACGTATTATGAAGGCAGATGGCTCGGAAGATCATCTAATCCTGCCTGCGAGTGATTTTAGTGTTGAGCCCCGATGGTCAGTCAACAACGAGGTTGTGTTTATGAGCCGCATGAACGGAGGCCAGCATATTTTCACCATGAATACTGATGGAACCAATATCCGCCAACTCACCCATGAAGGCAACAATGGCGATCCGGCCTGGTCACCAGATGGAATGCAAATCTCGTTTGGCTCCGACCGTGAGGGAAATGGAAAACTCAATATTTTTGTTATGAATGCAGATGGCAGCAATGTAAGGCAGCTTACTCATTTCCAGGTTCCGTTTGAATCTGGTGATACGGACTGGTCGGCAGATGGAACGAAGATTATTTTCGAATATGATATAGATGGCAAACTTCAATCAGACCCAAGTGCTTATGCCGAAGTTTGGATAATGAATGCGACCGGAACGTTAGAGTCTACCACAAAGCAGCCCTGCAGTTGTATGGGTTGTGCACCAAGGTGGCGGCCTATGTAAAAGGGATTTATAAGCCTTGCATATAATTTTTATATCTTGTATAAAAGGAATTTATGAATAATTTGAAAAAGGATGTGGTAATCTTTCCAGGCAAAACAATGTGAAAATATATGAGGTGATAGCTTCTGTTACAGATAGAATACAAAATGTAAAAAATTAATTAATATTTAAAAGATATTCGATGAAGAAAAACCTAATATTTCTGTTGCTGTTCCCCTTAGTTTCATTTTGCCAACAAGGGCAAATACTTTCAACATCTGCAGGCAAAACATTTTCTGTAAAAAACAGAAAAATAATTGTTTATACCACCGCTGACAGCACCAACTTCAGGCTTACTGCCACTGATACTATAACATTCAGTGATCTTGAGCCTTTGGCAGAAAATAAATTTTATATTTTTGTTGACCCTTCAAAAACTTTTCAAACTATGCTGGGCATCGGGGGCGCATTAACTGATGCTTCCGCGGAAACATTTGCAAAGCTTCCGAAAGAAAAACAGCAGGAAGTTTTAAAGGCTTATTACGATCCTAAGGACGGTATTGGCTATACATTGGCAAGAACAAATATTCATAGTTGCGACTTCTCAAGCGGGAGTTATATCTATACAGAAGATAATGATAAAGAATTAAAAACATTTAGTGTTGAACATGATGAGCAATATAGAATACCATTTATAAAACAGGCTATTGCGGCAGCCGGCGGAAAGCTTACTTTATATGCAAGCCCCTGGAGCCCGCCTGCATGGATGAAAGATAATAATGACATACTTCATGGGGGAAAATTAAAGCCGGAATTTTACCAGTCGTGGGCAAACTATTATACAAAATTTATTAAAGCTTATGAGAAAAGAGGCATCCCTGTTTGGGGGCTTACTATTCAGAATGAGCCTATGGCAAAACAAACATGGGAATCATGCAATTTTACTGCAGAAGAGGAAAGGGATTTTCTTAAAAATTATTTAGGGCCAACAATGAAAAGAGAAGGATATGGGTATAAGAAAATAATTTTCTGGGATCACAATAAAGATTTTGTATTTGAGCGGGCAACCACAATGCTCATGGATGCCGAAGCTGCTAAATATGCATGGGGCATAGGCTTTCACTGGTATGAGGATTGGACAGGGGGTGACCAGGTATTTGATAATATTAAACGTGTGCATGAAACTTTTCCTGAAAAAAATATCTTATTTACCGAAGGTTGTAACGGACCTTTTAATATAAGCCAGATAAATGACTGGAAATGGGGAGAACGTTATGGCCGCACAATGATCAACGACTTTAATAACGGCACTGTTGGCTGGACAGACTGGAATGTTTTATTGGATGAAACCGGAGGCCCAAACCATGTGCAAAATTTTTGTTTTGCGCCCATACATGCAGATACAAAAACAGGTGAATTAATTTATATGAATGCCTATTATTACATTGGCCAGTTTTCCAAATTTATACGCCCCGGGGCCAAACGCATAAACAGTTCACCAAGCAGAAGCCAGTTATTATCTTCAGCATATATTAACCCTGATGGGAAAATAGCAGTAGTTGTAATGAACCCAACTGGTAATAAAATAACTTATTATTTATCAGTAGGAGACAAAGGAAGTGAAGTAAATAGTTTGCCTCATTCTATTGCAACGTTGGTATTTTAAGTCGAAGAGGCCATAAGAACCCCATCCCGTCAGGGATGATATATGGGTAGAAAAAATGTGTGTTTTGATTTTCATAAACCGGAATAATTATTCGTATGCCAAACACGTATACACAAATTCACATTCAATTTGTATTTGCAGTCAAATATAGGATGGCCGTAATCCACCAATCGTGGAAAGATGAGTTACATCAATTTATCACAGGCATCATCCAAAATAAATCCCACAAGATGCTACAGATTAATACGATGCCGGATCATTTGCACATGCTTATCGGTTTCAGACCTGATGAGAACATGTCTCAATTAATCCAGGTTGTAAAATCGGAAAGCACTAAATGGATTAACGATAAAAACTATACTGAGGAGAAGTTTAGCTGGCAGAATGGTTTTGGCGCATTCTCTTATTCAAAAAGCCATGTGCCTGATGTTATAAAATATATTCAAAACCAGGAACAGCATCACAATAAACAAACGTTTCTACAAGAGTACACTGCTTTTTTAAAAGCATTTGAAATCGAATTTGATGAACGCTATATCTTTCAAAATCCTATTTAAACATTACATATCGTTCCTCCCGAACGAGAAATTCTCATCGTTTATTTTCTCTACCGATATGTTGTTCCTGACGGAACAAAGGCCTGATAGGTTTGTATTTTATATTAGGGTATACTAAACACCCATTCATAAAAGTCAGGAAAATATTTTCTCCACGCTGCTTCATTGTGTTCTGCATCCGGATCAATAATTTCAATAACAGGAGATTTTGAAATATCTTTTATTTTTCTTTCTATTCTTTTCATATCTGGAACCATTGAATCACTTTCCTGTCCGCCTGCATAAAAGAATAATCTGGAATTCATTTTAGATGCAAGAAGCTTTACATCTTTATCCATTCCATTCGCCGTCCAGAATGCAGGAGAAAATATCCCTGCTCCGCCAAATACTTTTGGATATTTTAATACAGCATATAATGAGATCAATCCACCCATTGAACTGCCTGCAATAAATGTGTTTTCTTTATTAGCTAAGGTATGAAAGTGCCTGTCAATATAGGGCTTTAAAGTTTTTACAAGAAAATCTATATATAATTTTCCTTCTCCATTACCATATTGTGTAAAGTAATATGGGTTATATTCATTCATTCTTTTATTGCCATTATCAATCCCAACAACAATACATTGTTTTTTACCTTTTGCAAATATTGAATCAAGATGCTCATCTACTCCCCACTCACCAAATCCTGCTGTAGCCTCATCAAAAAGATTCTGGCCATCATGCATATAAATAACAGGATATTTTTTCCTGCTTAGGTTGTAACCTTCCGGAAGATATATCCATATCCTTCTTTTTCTGTTCAATTGCGGCATTACAAATTCAGTATCAACAATGCTTACATGTGGTGAGGCGGTATGTTTCCTGGTAAAAGCCTGTTGAGGAAAATCATCTCTCCAACCAGCAATAGAAATAAATATGGTTGTATCATGCTGAAGTAAAAAAGTTCTGTTAAGCGCATCTTTGCCATCTGCACCACATTCAACTTTATCCCAGCTGCCTCTTGTAAATTTATATTGATAGTTACCTGCAGGCAATTGCATTTCATAATTACCTGTTCCTCTTTCATCAGTACTAAAACTGTTTAATTTTAAAGATGGATCCCAGTTGTTGAAGCTTCCTGCTATAGATATTTTATCTTCAGAATGATGGATAGCAGCCTGTTTCACTTCAAACTTTACTTTGTATTGGCCATAAACCACAATAGAAAAAAGGAAAGTAACCAGTAAGATTAAATTTGCTTTCATAAACAATACTATGCAATAAATTCATTAAGAAAGACGGGAAAGAAATTCTTTGACCTCGTTATGCAATGGTCCGCTTAAAGGAACAAGCGGTAAACGCAAAATATCTTTTATAAGTCCCAATTCTGAAAGAAATGCCTTAACACCTGCAGGATTATTTTCTGCAAATAAGAGATCTAAACCTTCAAGGCATTTATAGTGCAGCTTTTGTGCGTCCTCAAAATTATATTGTAAAGCCTGCCTTATCATTTCAGAAAAATCTTTAGGAAAACAGTTTGCAGCAACACTTATCACGCCATCCATTCCACAGGCAACCAGGGGTAAAGCAAGATGATCATCCCCGCTTACCACTAAAAAATCCTGCGGCCTGTATTTAATAATCTGCATTCCCTGTAACATGTTTCCACTGGCTTCTTTTATGCCTGCAATATTTTTAATCTCTGCCAAACGCAGAGTGGTGGAAGCAGTAATATTGCTGCCTGTTCTACCCGGCACATTATATAAAATTATGGGTTTGGGAGAGGCTTCTGCAAGCGCCTTATAGTGCTCATAAATACCCTGCTGCGATGGCTTGTTATATGCAGGACTGGCGCTCAAAGCAGCTATGGCTTTGCCCAGGGGAAAAGTTTCAAGATCATGGATGGTATCCTTAGTATTATTACCACCAATACCAACCACCACAGGCACCCTGTTTTTAACTTTATCAATTGTAAAATTTATAATCTCAATTTTTTCAGTCTTTGTAAGAGTGGGAGTTTCGCCTGTGGTTCCTAAAGTTATAAGATATTCAACGCCTCCCTCAATTACAAAATCAATCACTTTTTCCAATGCTTTATAGTCAACTGCATAATCAGTTTCAAATGGAGTTATTAATGCAACTCCTGTACCTTTTAAAATATTTCTTAAAGACATTTTTGTTAGTGCTGATTTAAGGACGTGGTGATTTTGATTTTGGTAACTGAGTTGTGGTGACTGGTATCACTTTATGAGTTTTCGGTTTCTTCCCAAAAGCCCATCTTGCTAAATTTTTCAATCCGCTGGTTTATCCTTTCTTCGGCAGGGATTTGTTTGAGTTCTTTTATAATTGGTGTAATATAATTTTTTAAAATAGAAGCCGCTTCATCATAATCCCAGTGAGTACCACCCATAGGCTCGGGAATAATTCCTTCTACTAAACCAAATTTAAGCATATCGTCAGCAGTTAAGCGCAATTGCTCTGCAGCAAGTTCTTTTTTATCCCAGCTACGCCATAAAATACTGCTGCAACTTTCAGGGGATATAACAGTGTACCAGGTGTTTTCCATCATTAGTACCCTATCACCTACTCCTATGCCCAAAGCCCCTCCACTGGCGCCTTCGCCAATAATTACACATACCACAGGTACCCGCAAACGGATCATTTCATAAATATTTCTGGCGATAGCCTCACCCTGTCCCCTTTCTTCAGCTTCAAGGCCAGGGTATGCACCAGGAGTATCAATTAATGTTATAACGGGCCTGTTAAATTTTTCTGCGAGCTTCATCAGGCGAAGCGCTTTTCTATACCCTTCGGGGTTAGCCATTCCAAAATTTCTTACCTGCCTCATTTTAGTATTAGTACCTTTTTGCTGCCCGATAACCATTAGTGTTTCTCCATTCAGTTGTGCAAAACCACCTACCATAGCTTTATCATCTCTCACATTTCTATCACCATGCAATTCAACAAAATTGGTAAACATTTTATTTATATATTCCAAAGAATAAGGTCTGTCCGGGTGACGGCTCAATTGTACCTTTTGCCATGGGGTCAGATTTTCTGTAATTTCTTTACGCTTAATTAAAATACTTTCTTCCAGGTGCTTAATAACTGTGGCATAATTAATCTTTGTATTTCTGGCAGCTAACTTTTTGTTTTCTTCAATTTGCTCATATAAGTCTTTTATAGGTTGCTCAAACTCTATGAATTGCCTTTTGTAATTTTCTGCCATAATAATCAAATAGTGATTTTATAAATTTACAAATTGTGAGCAAGTTAGTAAATGTATTTACATAGTAAAATAATGAGATGTAGATTACTTACTATTGTTAGAAAATTAAATTTTGTTATCTTGCCGTCCCAAATCAATAAAGCATAATTACTATATTGAAATAATTTGGATCGGTAGTTCAGTTGGTTAGAATGCTGCCCTGTCACGGCAGAGGTCGCGGGTTCGAGTCCCGTCCGGTCCGCTGAGTTTTTTATAAACCCGCCATAGTAGCGGGTTTTACATTTACACTGGATGAAATGTCAGGTGTTATAGAAGAATACAAGTTGTCAACAGTTACCTTAGTGAAATTTTGAAATGATGATTTCAATTAGCATTACGCACATTACAAAGTTTAATAAATGAGCAGACATCTTTTGTTCCACTAATGCTTGTATGTGAA
>JBDSAQ010000033.1:0-4597 GCA_039922095.1 Ginsengibacter sp.
AAAAAAGTTTATAGAAACCGCGGAGAATTCAAATTAAATCTATCAGACATTCTAAATCTGAATGCAAAATTTTATCATGATCTCAACAACAATAAAACCTATGATAAAGATATTGATGCACTTGCAATTCGTCGTAAATACGGCTCTAACGTAGGCATAACTTTTAGTTACAATATAAAATAGATTTTTAAATAATAGTCCGCAGCTTAAAAACTCGTAAACCCTTTTAATAAATATAAAAATGAAAAAAATCTTTCTGTACACTTTAATAATGGGAGTGTTATCTATCGGATGCCGGAAAATAGAAATTGATGGTAATACCACAATAGTTCAGGCCCCGGTTGATTCTACAAATACAAATGAGAACGTAATACTTGAAGGCAGAATAAGTGCCAACCGTACATTACATGCGCAATACACTTATAAATTACGTGGATTAGTTTATGTAACAAACGGCGCTATTCTAACTATAGAACCGGGAACAAAAATTGTTGGGGAATTAAATAAGCAGGGAGGGCTTATTATAACCCGCAGTTCAAAAATAAATGCCGACGGAACTGCCGATAAACCCATTGTATTTACATCCGAAGCAGCTACACCCACCAGGGGTGATTGGGCAGGTATTGTAATATTGGGTAATGCACCAACCAACGCGTCATTTAATGGTGTTCAGGGAGTTGGTGCCGTAGAGGGAGGGGTTAACAATAGTGATAACCTTGGTTTATATGGTACGCCTGCTACACAGGGCCAAAACCCTGCTGATAACAGTGGGATACTTAGGTACGTGAGAATAGAATATGCCGGTTATGCTTTTTTGCCTGATAACGAAATTAATGGCCTCACACTGGGCGGAGTAGGTTCAGGAACTACGATTGATTATGTACAGGTATCATACGCAAACGATGATTCATTTGAATGGTTTGGCGGCACGGTAAATTGCAAACACCTGATTGCATACAGAGGCCTTGATGATGATATAGATACTGATAATGGATTTAACGGCAAAGTGCAATTTGTTATTACTTTGCGTGATAGTGGAGTTGCAGACATTTCAAAGTCCAATGGATTTGAAAGTGATAACGACGCTAATGGCAGTACCCTAACACCTGTTACCAGTGCGTTATTCAGCAACGTTACAATGGTTGGACCCAGGAATACAGCAACAAGTATCGGTAACAGCCTTTATGGTGCAGGCGCTCATATAAGGAGAAACACAAAGCAGTCAATCTATAATTCTGTTATTATTGGCTATCCTATCGGTTTAATAATTGATGGCAGCAAAGGATCGCCAACAGATTTAAATATTCAGAGTAATGAGCTGCAGATTCAAAATACGATCATTGCAAATTGTGCTACTCCGATAAAATATTCGGCAAGCGCAACCGCTCCAACGGGTGCCAGTGATGCAAGCATTACAACATGGTTCTTAACAGCCGCTTCAGGCAATAGTATTTTACCGGCAGTTGATGATGTTAAACTTACAGCACCATTTAATTATGCAACTCCTGATTTTACTCCTTTATCAGGCTCACCGTTATTGACAGGTGCAACTTTTACAAATAATGTTAAGCTAACAGGGTTCAATGTGGTAGCATACCGTGGTGCAGTTGGCTCTGGTGATACATGGTTTAAAGGATGGACAAAATTTTAGTTGATTTTAATTCAATATTACATACAAACCACTCTTACACCAAGGGTGGTTTTTTGTTAACCGGATGTATGAGATTTTAGTATTTTAAGAAAGTGGGGCTGTTTAATTTTGGCAATGAATCCCTAAAGATTTTTGGTTGACTGTAAAGTAAATCCAAAGGTACTGCCCACATCAATTTTACTGCGTACATGTATGGCATGCCCATGCACTTCAATAATGTGTTTACAAATAGCAAGGCCTAAACCACTTCCCCCAATCTTGCGGCTGCGGGCAAGGTCAGTTCTATAGAAGCGTTCAAATATTCTTGATAAATGCTCTTCTGCAATCCCTGCCCCGTTATCGCTTATTTCTATCAATACTCTTTTGCCGTCTACTTTATACACGCTGCCTTCAATTTCCCCATTTTGCTTTCCATATTTAATAGCATTGTCTATAAGATTTATAAGTACCTGTTTTATTTTTTCTTTATCGGCAAAAACTGTAACAGGCTCTTCACAGCCTTTTTTTATGGAGCACTTTATTTGCTTTTCGTCAGCTTTTATAGAGAGTAATTCAAAAACTTCTTTAGTAACCTCCTGTATTATAAAATTTTCTTTATAGAGCAGTTGTTCACCCATTTCTAACTTTGAAATTTCGTCAAGGTCATCTACCAGGTTAACGAGACGATCAATATTTTTTGAAGCATTTTTTAAAAATTTTTTATTTACCTCAGGCTTGTCCAACGCACCATTTAACAGGGTATCTACATATCCCTGGATGGCAAAAATCGGTGTTTTTAATTCATGTGAAAGATTGAGCAAAAACTCTTTACGGTAAGCTTCATTTTTTTTAAAAGTTTCAATTTCAGCAGTATGCATTTCTGCCCATTCTTCCACATCCTTATTAACCTGTTCAATACTTTTTTGGGGAAGAATATGTTTATTATAAAACTCTTCTCTTTTATTTGCCTTGGTTTGATAGATCAATTTATAGATGAGCTTTATCTTCCGATAAATAAAGCGCTGGATCACAAAAAATATTAAGAGATAGGCGATGCAATAGAGAGCCAGCAAGGTACTTAATGCAATCTTCCAGCTAAGATCGGTAAAGAAAACTGTGAGGGCTGCCAGCAATGCTATTGGTAAAGCCGTAAATGCAGCCACCTGCTGAGGCGAAAAATTTTTAGTAGAAAGCATTATACGTTATTTTAAGTCTCGCCCGGCGGGTGAGGTTTGGAGTAGCTTCACCAGCCTAATACCCATGCAAATACCAGAGGGGCTACAATAGTTGCATCACTTTCAACAATAAATTTTGGCGTTTTAATATCAAGCTTTCCCCAGGTAATTTTTTCATTAGGTACAGCACCGGAGTAAGAACCGTAAGATGTTGTAGAATCTGATATCTGGCAAAAATAACTCCAGAACGGGACATCATGCCACTCAAGATCCTGGTACATCATCGGCACTACACAGATTGGAAAATCTCCGGCAATTCCTCCGCCTATCTGAAAAAATCCAACACCTTTGCCTGAAGAATTTTTTCGGTACCAGTCACTCAATTCGACCATATATTCAATACCACTTTTCATGGTAGAGGCTTTTAATTCTCCCTTAATAACATATGATGCAAAAATATTTCCCATGGTGCTGTCTTCCCATCCGGGCACAACTATAGGAATATTTTTTTGGGCCGCTGCAAGCATCCAGCTATTTTTTGGATCAATCTCATAATACTGTTCAAGCACACCGCTCAGTAACATCTTATACATGTATTCATGCGGAAAATATCTTTCACCTGCTGTCTCGGCATCTTTCCAGATTTTATAAATATGTTGTTGCAATCTTCTAAATGCTTCCTCTTCCGGTATGCAGGTATCGGTGACACGATTGTAATGCTTTTCCAACAGATCCCATTCATCCTGCGGACTAAGATCCCGGTAATTAGGGACTCTCTTATAATGACTATGCGCCACCAGGTTCATAATGTCTTCTTCAAGGTTTGCTCCTGTGCAACTAATGATATCAACTTTATTTTGGCGTATCATTTCAGCAAAAGAAATTCCCAGCTCAGCTGTGCTCATAGCGCCTGCCAGCGATACAAGCATTCTTCCGCCTTCATCAATATGCGTAACATATCCTTTGGCTGCATCCATTAATGCGGCTGCATTAAAATGGCGGTAATGGTGTTCTATAAATGCTGAAACGGGTCCTTTGTTCATCGTAGAATATTAAGGGCACAAAAGTAATTTTTTTTGTGGAGCAGATGTTGTTTTATTGTTTGATAATCGCCTGCATTTGCAATCGGAGGCTGATTATCATAGTTTACCATAATTTATAAAGTATCCTTTGCAGACGAGCCTCCATCATCTGTTTACATTTAATTCAAATTATAAACTCCCATCACCAAGTTTTCACCAAGTCTTGGATGAGTCAGGTTTGATAAAATTAGCTGAAGTACCTGAAATTTTTGTCTATTTATGAGAAGGAATAATTCCATCAGGATCTGCGGATGCACTACCGTCAGGCATGATACTGTCCTTTAGTAAGATGATTGTTTGATCTGTGCCTGCATTTGCTATTAGTGGCTGATTGCCTTTACAATTTTCACATGAATATTTCTTTGACAGGGAAGAAAAGCTATAATCTCTTGTAAATAACATCATGAGCAGGAGTGGAAAAAGCTTTCTCATACCGACTTTTTTGTTGTTTTTTACAATGGCGATTTAATCTTTAATTCCTGTTTATAGTTTTTCAAAGATTAAAGTAAACAAGTTTGAAAACATCATAGAGTTTTCACTTTGTAAAGATTCTAAAATTTCCATTTTTAATTTTTCGGCATTTTCACCAGGTATAAGTTTTATATTGCTGAGTGCTATTTCAAGTTTTAAACTCCACAGGTCGTAGTTAAAATCATCTATTTTTCCAAATACCTTATGATACATTTCCGTCTCGATATTTAAGAATGAAA
>JBDSAQ010000034.1:0-11527 GCA_039922095.1 Ginsengibacter sp.
ATAAATAAAAATAGAATTCATGCCTACAACGGTAAAGAATTTCAGATACCTGCGATGTCCTTTAATATCTATCCTCCAATAACAAAAGGCGAGGAACCATAAACACCATCCCAGGCTTACGATTGTAAATGAACTGGTAGCTATTCTCTTGATAATTGGTGTAATGCCCGCCAAGTCTAAGCCGTAGCCAATTATACAACATACTAATCCCCATGCCAGCAGTAAGGGAATTTTGTTTTTTCCGCTTAGTAATAATTTCCCTGCTAATGCTCCGGCAATAGTGTGCACTGCGGTGGGGATGCAATTGATAGCCACCCATCCATCGGAATTTATCTTATTCATGAGAACCGTATCCATGTAATTTCCAAAGTTATGCCGGTCGGTAAAAGGCTGATCAAAGCCCGGTACATGCATATAGCGATACAGAATTTCAGTTAATACCAGTAAACCAATGCATACAAATATCTGTGCAGGATTGTTCCATCTAAAAATAAGGAAGGCAACAAGTGTTGTAAATGAAAGCTGCGTAAGAACATCCCATAATTCAAACGATAAGCCATTGGGGCGAACTGCATAATCAAGCACACCAAAAAGGAATAGCCAAAAACAACGCTTTAATACCTTTTTAAAGGATTGAATCCACGTAACGCCTTGCGACCATTGTTTATGTAAAGAAAATGCCATAGCAGTGCCAGCCATAAACATGAATGATGGCTGGACCAAATCCCAAAAATGCAGACCGTTCCATGGGTGATGTACAAATTGCCTGATTAATAAATTGAAAGGTTGTCCGATAGTTTTATCATACATGTAATCATACACACCAGTTGAGGCCATAATAAGCAGCACCATAATAAGGCCTCTTAAAAAATCTAAAGACAATAATCGCTGAGAGGCTTTGGGTAAAGGTTTGGTCTCAATCATTATGATTTTATTATGTTATCAAACAGCATTTTATTTTTTAGGATAACGAATACTGATGACAGGTTTAGCTTACAAAGCATGTGTAAAAAATTATTGCCTGTCATAAAGAAAAGAATTAATCTTTTAAATTTGCATGCTGCAATAAAAAATCTTATTCCTCTAAATTGCAGTTTAGCTATTTTATTGTTATCAGAGCGCTAATAAGATTTTGCATTAACCTTTTTTTCTAAAGACGGCTATGAAAAGATTCGCTGTAATATTTTGTATAATGTTTGTGTTGATAGCATGCAATAGCCGTCGTACTCTTTTCAAAAAAAAGTCTTCTTCCGAAACAGGTATTACATTCAACAACCAGGTAATTGAAAATGATTCCATCAACCCAATTGATATGGAATTTTTATATAATGGCAATGGAGTAGTTGCGGGAGATTTTAATAATGATGACTTGCCTGATCTTTATTTTACAGCCAGTATGGTTAGCAATAAGCTTTACCTCAATAAAGGAAATTTTAAGTTTGAAGATGTTACGGAAGAGGCACATGTTAATGGAGAAAAACGCTGGTGTAATGGTGCATCTTCAGTTGATATTAATAATGACGGCTTATTGGATATTTATGTTTGCGCCTCCATTAAAAAAAACCCCTCAGCAAGAAAAAACCTGTTTTTTATCAACCAGGGCATAAATAAAAATGGGGTTCCTGTATTTAAAGAAATGGCTGAAGAATATCATTTGGCAGATACAGGATTATCAGTTCAGGCAGCTTTTTTTGATTATGATAATGATGGTGATCTTGATATGTACCTGGTGCAAACAATGCTGGCAAACAGAGAAAGCTCACGATTCATGAATAATAATTTCGGCGATACTGCAAAAACTGATGTTGATAAATTGTATCGTAACGATTGGAACAAATCACTCAGGCACCCTGTGTTTACTGATGTTTCAAGTGAAGCAGGTATAGTTGATCAGGGTTTTGGTTTGGGTGTAAACATTACAGATTTCAACAATGACGGATGGAAGGATATTTATGTTACAAATGATTTTTTTGGAAGTGACCTGTTATACATCAACAATAAGAATGGCACATTTACTAATAAGGCTGCCCAATGCTTTAAACATACGTCGCAAAATGCAATGGGCAATGATGTTGCTGATATTAATAATGATGGCTTGCCAGATGTTATAGCGGTAGACATGAACCCGGAAGACAATTACAGGAAGAAAAAGAACATGGGTGGAAATAATTATTATACTTATCAGAGTATGCTGGCAGGGGGATATGTTTTGCAATATGTAAAAAACACTTTGCAGTTAAATATGGGTGCCAGGCTATTACCTGGTGATTCTATTGGGGAGCCTGTGTTTGCAGACATAGCTTATTATGCCGGTGTGGCTGAAACTGACTGGAGCTGGCACCCTTGTATTGCTGACTTTGATAACGATGGCTACCGGGATATTTTTATCACCAATGGTTACCCCAGAGATGTTACAGATCACGACTTTGCAGCATTCAGAAACCGCTCTTCTAATATTGCCAGCAAACAACAACTGATTGATGAAATGCCTCAAATTAAAATAAGCAATTATGCTTATCATAATAAAGGTAACCTGCAATTTGAAAACGTTTCGAAAAAGTGGGGACTTGATCAGCTTTCTTTTTCAAATGGCTCTGTGTATGCAGATCTTGATAACGATGGCGACTTTGATTATGTAATAAGTAATATTAATGATGAAGCTTTTGTTTTCGAGAACACACTCAACACTAATAAAATTATTAATGCCAATTTTTTAAAAATAAAGTTTAAAGGCGAAAGGCAAAACAGGAATGGCTTAGGTGCTGTAGTTACTATCTTTTATGATAAGGGAAAAATGCAGGTGTGGGAAAATTCTCCTTGTCGTGGCTATTTATCTTGTGTTGAAAGTAGTGTACAATTTGGCTTAGCCAAAACATCACTCATAGATTCTGTTATCATAAACTGGAGTAATAATAAAACACAAAAATTAATTAATGTAAAATCCAATCAGGCTTTGCAGGTAAATGAGAAAGATGCAAAGGAAACCCGGTACACACAACTATCAACTAACTCCACAAGTTTATTTACTGATGTAACCAATAAGCTTGATATACATTATCGCCACTACCAAAGTAACTTTATAGATTTTAATTATCAACGTCTTTTGCCTCATAAAGTTTCTGAATATGGCCCAGGCATAGCCGCTGGAGATATTGATGGCAACGGCTATGATGACCTGTGCATTGGCGGCTCAGGGGATATGAGAGTAAGTTTTTTATTGCAGCAGGCTGATGGAAAATTTGTTCATAAAGAGTTGCCTTATCTTACAACCGGTGATGCAAGAAGGCCTGTGAACGTTGGCATTTTATTATTTGATGCTGACAATGATAGCGACCTTGATCTGTATTTAACCAGCGGTGGCAGTGCGTCTCCTCCAAATTCAAAAGATTACCAGGACAGGATTTATAAAAATGATGGCAAGGGTAATTACACATTTGCAGAAAATGCCTTGCCTGCCGATTTTACCAATAAGAGTTGTGTTAAGGCTGCAGATATTGATAATGATGGCCATCCCGATCTGTTCATTGGTGGCCGTGTAGTACCGGGCCATTACCCCCAGGCAGTTAACAGTTTTATTTATAGAAATGATTCAAAAAATGGAGTTATACATTTTACTGATGTAACAGAAATTATTGCGCCGGAGCTCAAAAATATCGGGCTTACCTGTGATGGAATTTGGACTGATTTTAATAACGATGGATGGAAAGATCTGGTAGTTGTTGGTGAATGGATGGCGCCGCAGTTCTTTAAAAATGAACAGGGGAAATTAAAGAATATTACTTCTTCAACAGGCCTGCAAAGTTATAAAGGCTGGTGGAACAGCATTGTTGCCGGAGATTTTGATAACGATGGCGACATGGATTATGTAATAGGTAATCTTGGAACAAATTCTTATTACCGTGGCACTGATGAAAATCCTGCAGGCATTTATGCCGGCGACTTTGTACACAATAACGGTTATGTTGCCATACCTTCTCTTTTCCTTCCTGACCAGGACGGAAATAAAAAAGAATTTCCTGCACAAACAAGAGATGACATTGCAGACCAGTTACCTGCGTTAAAGAAAAAATTTCTTACTTATAAAGAATTTGGCAAGGCCGGAATGCAACAACTACTTGATGAAAAAGATATAAAATCTGCATACAAGCTACAGGCAAATTATTTTGAAAGCGCTTACTTGCAGAACATAGGTAAAGGCAAGTTTACTGTTCATGCATTGCCAATGCAGGCCCAGATAGCCCCAATTTACGGGATGGTTGCTGCAGATTTTAATAATGATGGTAACCTTGATATTGCTGCTGTAGGAAATGATTTTGGAACAGAAGTTTCTATAGGCAGATATGATGCAATGAACGGGTTAATAATGCTGGGAGATGGTAAAGGTAATTTTGCCCCGCAGAGCATTTTACAAAGTGGTTTTTTTGTGCCGGGCAACGCAAGAGGGTTGGTTAAGCTTATAGGTAAAAAAGATGATTACCTGCTTGCCGCCACACAAAACAGAGATGCACTAAAAGTATTTAAGAACAGGGTACAGCAAGTTGTGATGCGGCTTTTGCCAGGTGATGAGTATGTAATAATACATTTAAAAAATGGCCAGCAAAGAAAAGAAGAAATATATAATGGTGATTCATTTGTATCACAGTCATCTAAATTTATAATAATAAATAATAATATAGAAAGCCTCGAAATTATTGATAACAAGAAAGATAAAAGGATGATAAAGTTTTAAAGAAGAAAGATATGATTGCAAAATGATCGCTTGCTTTGTCAAAAATAAAGGATTGCTGAATCTACAATAATACTTCACCACTCTCACTGTCAAATATAACAGTGGCACCACCTTCAGGCACATTGTATTCTATTATCTTATCTTTGCATTTTTCAGATGAATTTTGTGAAGCCTATGTTGGGCTGTGTGCATAATTACCATTCCATTGCCTGTATAAAATATTTCTTCTTTTTCGCCATAAAATGTACTTAAGAATTTTAAAAGAAAATTCATTAATCCTCTACCATATCCGGTAAGCCAACGTACAAGGAGGACATCTGACTGAGATTATCGTACAAACATCGATTTTTTGTGGAAGATTTGAGACGGTTGGGTAAATGGTTGTTTAGTTTACCAGTTATGATAAATTAATTTTTGCAACCGGTTGAAAGGGGGGCCGGATACATAGCTTTGTAGGGATTACACTTGTATGCTTAGTTATATTTCAATTAAACACATTAGCAAATCAATCTAAGCTCTCTTATTTTCTTCATAAACGCTTATACTCATGTGAGTTGGATGTACTTCAGCACGCCTGGGTTGCGCACTACGGGAATTACAATTTCCCAAGGCATAGTAGATGATAATAAATATTAGAATAGTACTTAGGCAGCCTCCTCCAAGTTTTTTTGCACCCCAGCCAGCTATTATTGTTCTAAGAAAATTATTCATGCGGAAAGTTTATACAGCAAAATATAATAATCGTGCCAGAGATATTTGTAAGCTAATATTGTTCCATCAAAATTAAAATACTCAAAATTTTTATACTACTATTTTAGAGTTTCAATAACAAGTTCACTTAAATCAATTTGCTCCAGATAGGGCTTAATATAATCCATATTGCTGAAGCTTCTGAATTTTTTTAATGAATTATGTTCTATATGAAAATATAATTCTACATAAAAACTGTGCAGTTGAAATAGTATAATACAGTGTTCGGTATCAGCCCTGTCTGATATATGGATACCATGATTGTACAAGGTTTCGAACTGTGCTGTTTGATCAAGATAGTTATATTCACAAAGTGTCATCCTATTAATTTTGTGTTTAATAATTTTGTTAGCCTTTCACAAATTCTTACAGAATTTATTGAGGAATTACACTGATGATACTATTGGGGATGCTTAAAAAGTAAAACCAGTATTTTGGTTTTAGGATATACATTTAAAAGCTAAGGTTTTGACCGGATATTAGAAAGATTAAAAGCAGAAGCTTTATAATCCTGAGATTGAATTACTAATTATGAGATTACATAACATAATCCAAAAAAAAAACTAAATTAAAAGGAAAGGAGTTTAATGGGAATTTCAGAGGAGGGATTAAAAAATTATAATTGTTTCTTTAGGTGAGTGCAAGATACGGTTTCAACCCAACATATGCAAGATTATTGTAATTATTTTATAATGGGAAGAACTTTTATAGTAGTAACTCATTACTCCTAATTACTATTATGATTCTTAAATTAAAAAACAAGACCCAAAACCAGGTGGCCGCAAGGTTTAAATTCAGGTTTAAAATTCCAGAAATTTCCTGAAGGGGGATCTGCAAAAATTAAAGGATCGAACCCGGCGGCTATAAAAAAACTACTTGTTATTTTCTGAAAGCGGTAACCAATGCCGGGAGTTATATAAATCTGCTTATCTGAAAGATCTTTCTTTTTTAAAAATGTTTTGTAGCCTTTAAGGTAAGGAGTGAGACCAATACTAAATTCAAGATGATGCTGTATACCACTTGTAAATGCACTTATTGCTAGTGGAACAGATAGATCATGGGATAATAAAGAAAACCCGGCCCTCCAGCTATAGATCAATTTGTTACCTTGTTTAAAGATCCTGCTATAGTTTACAGAGTAATAAGGCCCTTTACCACCACCTTCAATAAAAAGAGCATTCCTTTTAAATACAAGTGTTGTATCACCTGAATATGTTTTTAAACAAATTGAAAACAGGGATAGAAGGAGAAATAAGTTCCTGATCATTTTTAATTTATAACCTTACCTATTTGGTCGTACCATTTCATTTATTTTGAAAACGATGAACCCATTTATTTAAGTTACCTGCCAAGGTTTTCTCTAATCACAATAAATCCTATTATAATTAGTGAGAGAATAATTATAAGAGTAATATAAATCCATTGTTCATTTTTAAACCTGTGTTTTTGCCTGCGATGTTTTTTCTTTTGCAGTTGTTTATGAAGGTCAGCATTTAAATGATCAACAAAAGCGGGTAAGTTATTTTTATTTTTAAATTCCTGTAATCCTTGAATGGCATCATTTAAAAGGCCTGGTTCAGTTATTAATTTCTCCATTTTAAGCCTCTCTTCCGAAGACAGTTTATCGCTGACATAATCCATCAGTTTTTGATTGTCAATATCTTTATTACTGTCCGATAGTATGTCTTTTAATTCATTCATGTTACACTTTATTTTTCTCCTTCAAGCAATAACTTTAAATTCCTTTTTCCATTTTGAATATAACTTTTTACCTGCATCATGTTATAACCTGTATGTTCTGCTATTTCAGTATAAGATTTTTTCTCAAAATAAAACAATGTTACACATAGTTGCTGTTCTTTATTGAGATGCTGTAATGCCATATTCAATTGATCGAGGGTATTATTTCTTTCAACCAGTGAATTAATTTCGTCAATCTCATTGGCAGAAGCAAGATGTTCATCAATCTCCAAAGTCTGTTTGCCCTTGTCCCTAAGTTTCATCAGACAATGGTTTTTAGCTATCATGTAAATCCAGCTCTTAAAATAGTCTACTTTATATTTATGAAGTTCGTTTATAGTTTTTAAAAAAATTTGTTGAACAGCATCTTTTGCATCGTCTTCATTTTTTAAGTATTTCATGCAAACACCTAATAATAAAAGAGTATAGCGTGGCAGTAAAATCCCAAGCCAATCATTGTTATGATCGTTATAAAATTTTTCGAGTAATTCAAGGTCGCTAATATCATGGAACTTATGTGTGTGCACTTTAAACTGATAAAATAATATTTATTGAGATGTAAACTAAATTAAATTCCATAATTAGTTTTGGAGGATTCAAATCATAATATACTACACGTCTTGAAAATGGTTCACCATGAACGTACCCATTTATTAAAATATAAAAGTATTTCAAACTAACACCTTTAAACATTTGTTGTGGATTCATCTTTTTTATTATCGAACTCTGGCTTCAAAAGAGAAGTATGTAAAGTTGAAGTATCTGTACCATTTTTATTAGTCGGAATATCCTCTTTAAGAGGCTTATCAATAAAAAGCATTTTTATAGCGATAATGATCAGCAATACTGCAAATATTTTTTTTACGGTTTCCTGAGGCAAACTCAACGCAATTTTACTTCCAAAATAACTTCCTGCTAAAAATCCAATAGCAAGTATAATCACAACCTTAAAGTCAACATGTCCCTGCTTATAATATTGGAGCACTCCCAAAATGCCCATGGGTAACAATAGCAAGCCAAGAGAAGTTCCCTGTGCCGATTTTTGAGTAAAGTGAAGAAAATAAATAAGTGAAGGGACAATTATAATTCCGCCACCAATACCTACCAATCCACCAAGAATGCCTGCGGCAATACCCACTAAAACCAGGATTAAAATAGTTTGAACTGACATAAATAATAATTGTTTGGCGCCATCTATTTAGGGAAAGTTTCTTTGTAGTATTCTATCGCTTCGTTTATAACTGTAAAAGTTTCTGCCTTATCCTGGAAATCGTTTATTTCTACTTTTTTATTCTCCAGAACCTTATACTGTTCAAAGTAATTTTTAAGCACAGTAAAAAAATGCTGCGGCACTTCACTAAGATTGGTGATATAATTAACACCAGGATCTTTTAAAGCTACAGCAATAATTTTATCATCAACTAACCCGGTATCTATCATTTGCATATTACCAATAACAAAGGCTTCTACCAAACACAAAGGCTGAATAGATTCGGAACATATCACTAATATATCCAACGGATCACCATCTTTGCCCAACGTATGTGGTATAAAGCCATAGTTAACGGGGTAATGGAAAGATGAGTAAATTACCCTGTCTAATTTTAAAAGTCCTGTCCTTTTATCTATTTCGTATTTTGTTTTTGAGCCTTGCGGAATTTCAATTAATGCATTAACTATTGCCGGCGCTTTTTCTCCGCATTCAGCGCCATGCCATGGATGCAATACGTACATAACAAATATTTAAAGTGAACAATTATTTTGAAAACATATATCCTATCCAGGTACTAAAAATACCTGCGGTTATACTTAAAATAATGTACAATGAAAGAATAAAATAACGCTGTTCCTGCAATAGTTTAAACCCTTCCAACGAAAAAGCAGAAAAAGTTGTAAATCCCCCACAAATACCAATCGCTAAAAACTTCCAGCCATAATCTGCAATATTATTCTTTATGCTTAAACCTAATAGAATACCAATTAGCAAACTGCCTGCCACGTTAACAATAAAAGTTGCAAAAGGAAACATTCTTGAGCCGATCAGTAAAGAGGCCGCATACCGTACTATTGAACCTATGGCTCCGCCTGCACCCACTAATAAAAAATTATTCATTCCCATAAGCAGAGGTTCCTGAAAAAGTAAATTTAAAATCTACCAGCCACTCATTATTTTTTTTGACCAATTTAACCCTGGCAGGAGACTTTTTAAAAGTATTTGAATAATTAATAATTGTTATTGAATCTGAGATATTTTGAATAGAGTCAATTATAATATTGGCATTTTTATAACCATTTTTTTCCTGAGGACTTAATTTGTTATTAAAACTTTCTAACCTGTTAAAATATTCCATATTAACGCTGTCTTCCAATACATATTTTTTTGCCACAGCATAATTGCCTTTAAGTGAAGCATCAATAAATTCTCTGCCTGCCTCCACAGGATCAGTACGGTTAATTGTATTTCCATTTGGATTGCATGATCCGGAAAATATCAGCATCATTAACCATATACAGAACATCTTTTGCATACCACTATTTAAAATCTAAGGTAATTATCTTTCCATAACAAAATAAAAAAGCATTCCGTAAATGGAATGCTTTGAGTAAGCTTACTGTGCCCGGTTTATTTATGATCTTCCAGTTCTTTAATTTTTTCTTTATCATAAGCCCTGATGATAGCCTTTACCAGCTTATGACGCACAACATCATCCTCATCCAGTTCAACATGGCCTATGCCCTCAATATTTTTTAATATCCTGACTGATTTTTCCAGCCCGCTTTTAATTTTTGGGGGAAGATCAATTTGGGTAACATCACCTGTAATAATTGCTTTTGCATTTGCACCAATACGGGTGAGAAACATTTTTAATTGAAGATCAGTTGAATTTTGCGCCTCATCTAAAATAATAAAAGCATTATCGAGCGTACGGCCACGCATATAAGCCAAAGGGGCAATTTCAATTGTTCTTGTACTCATATAATAGCCAAGCTTATCGGCAGGTATCATATCATCCAGGGCATCGTATAACGGCCTTAAATAAGGGTCAATTTTTTCTTTAAGATCTCCGGGTAAAAAGCCAAGATTTTCACCCGCTTCTACAGCAGGCCTTGTAAGTATTATTTTTTTAACCTGTTTATTTTTTAATGCCTTTACTGCTAAGGCCACAGCAGTATAAGTTTTGCCAGTTCCGGCGGGGCCAATTGCAAAAACAATATCATTTTTTTCAATGGAAGTAACCATTGCTTTTTGGTTGGCAGTGCGTGCCCTTACCGTTTTACCATTAGGGCCAAAAACAAGGATATCGTTGGGGTTTCTTTCTTTAAAATTATCTATTGCTCTCTCATCATCTCCTCCAAGAATTTGTTCTAAATAATTTTCGCTCATATGGCCGTTACGCTCAAGATACTGAACAGCGAGGTTTATCTTGTCTTTTGCATCCTCAATTTGTTCAGGAGCGCCGCTAAGTTTTATTTGAGTGCCACGGCTAAGGATTTTAAGGCGGGGGAATTTTCTTTTTAAAATATCTAATTTACCATTATTAACTCCAAAAAATTCAATAGGATTAATGGTTTCAAGGTTAATTATTGTTTCAGTCAATTGAACTTGGTTTAGATTTATAATTACTTTTCTTAAAGTTTAATGGTTTGATATCAAATATAAAAATAGAAAATCTGCAATACTAAATTAATTATACACATGCAGTTAAAAAAGTTAAAACAAATAATGCTACTTATGTATTATATGTTCTGAGAATAATTATTTGATATTAATCCAATTGAAAAAAATGTTATTTGCATATTTTTTTTAAATTGCGCAGCCGAACGGAGTAATAATAATTACAAATGATAGAAAGTTTACGAAGAACCAAAATTTTAAAATCTATTGTATATTTTCTTATAGGAATATTCACTTACCCGGGGTTGGCCATCGTAAATAAAATTAAAATTTCTGGTACAGAACATCTAAAAAATCTTCCACGAAAAAAAGTATTATTTATAAGCAATCATCAAACTTATTTTGCTGATGTAATTACTTTTTTACATATTTTTTGTGCAGTGAAATGGGGCAAACATAACAAATTAGGTATTCCTTATTATCTTTTAAATCCCTTTACCCGTGTACATTATGTAGCTGCAGAAGAAACCATGAAGAAAACATGGATCAGCAGGCTTTTTAAATGGGCAGGGGCAATAACAGTAAAGCGGGTATGGAACAAGGGCGCTAATGAAGTGCAGCGTGGGTTAGACCCTGCCGATACACGTAACATTGCACGTGCATTAGAAAACAATTGGGTAATAACTTTTCCA